>NZ_CP102268.1:1900000-2020000 GCF_025148285.1 Marvinbryantia formatexigens DSM 14469
GTACGGTCTGCATTTTTTCTACGACCGGAACGATTTTCAGCGGGTAGAGAAAAATATAATGCAGAAAATAAACCTGCAGAGTGCGCTCTCCGCACACAGATACCGCCAGCTTTTTCTTTGGGATAACCGCAAGCAGGCAATATATCAGAAACGCAGCCGCCGCATAATGCGCCAGCCGCCAGAATACACCATACGCCGGCTTTGCCAGCAGACCGGTTATGCCCGCGCCGGAAACCGTCCCCGTCATCAGACCGGCTGTCCCGGCTATCCCAGCTGCCGCATCCACCTGCGGATACATATTTGCGAAGTTCTCCGCAACCTGCGCATATGCGTCCCCGCGACCATTCAGAAGCGGACGCAGAGCATATAAAAACTCCGGCTGTATGACTGCCGCCAGCACAAACAGCAGAATCCCGACCGCGCCCACCGCCCGACAGACAGGCTTCGACACCTTATCCGTCAGCTTCCCGGCATCCATGTGCAGTCCCATCCAGAAAAACGGAAAAAATACTATCGTTTTGGAAAGGCACAGAAAATCTCCGATGACACCTGTGTATCCCAGTATACACGCCAGTGCAATATTTGCCGCAAGTATCACAGGCACATTCCATTTTTTCAGAATAACGCGGCATTTTTCCAAAACATAAGCCATCGCATACCAGAGAGCCATACTGAGCATAAACCACGGGATACCACTTTCTGAAAGAAGTTGAAAATCAAACGTGCAACGCAGAAGCATGGACGGCAGCCCCAGAAGCAGCTTACATAAAATATACAGCACCAGAAATTCACCCGTCCTTTTCATCGCACGGCTTTTATCCGAAAGGGCGCTTTTCGCAAACAGACCGCTCACAAATATAAACGCCGGCATATGAAATATATAAATCAATCCGTATAGTCCGCGTGCTGCCACCGCAAGAGACCCGGAAGCGTTTCCTCCCGGCTCTGTATAAAAATCCGCAAGATGCCCGGCAATCACCAGAACAATCAGCAGAAATTTCAGATTATCATATGCATACTCGCGCTGCTTCACACAGACACCCCCTGTTGGATTTTCCTATTTTAACGCTCTTATTTCTCCAGAAGCTCCTGATAAATGTCTCTTTTTGAAACGCCCCTGTCCTTTGCGACCAGCTTCATTGCTTCTTTTTTATCGATTCCCTGTGACAGGTAATGTTCCATATGCTCCTTCACAGACAGTTCTTCCCACTTCTTCTGCTCCTCCGCCCGGATAGCATCGCGGCTTTTCCCTTCGATTACCAGCACACACTCTCCCTTCGGTGCGTGCTCCCGGTAATATTCCAGAGCCTCCGCCACCGTCGTCTGAAACACCGTCTCATGCTTCTTTGTCAGCTCACGGCATACGGAAATTCCGCGTTCTCCCAGAAATTCCGCCAGCTCCTCCAGCGTGCGCACCAGACGGTGCGGCGCTTCGTAGAGAATGATCGTGCGCGTTTCCGTCTCCAGCTCCTTCAGAATTTCCTGACGTTCCTTCTTCTCCGTCGGCAGAAATGCCTCAAAGCAAAATCTGCGCGTGGGCAGCCCGGAAAGTGTCAGCGCCGTCACGCAGGCGCAGGCGCCCGGAAGGGATGTCACCTCCACGCCCGCCTCATAGCACATGCGCACCAGTTCCTCTCCCGGATCGGAAATGCCCGGCGTCCCCGCATCTGTAATCAGTGCAACCGTTTTCCCGCTCTGCATCTGACGGATAAGGTCCTTCCCCTTCTCAATTTTATTGTATTCATGATAGCTCGTCATCGGCGTCTTAATATCAAAATGATTCAGAAGCTTAATACTGTTGCGGGTATCCTCCGCCGCAATCAGATCCGCCTCCTGCAGGGTGCGCAGCACACGCAGCGTCATATCCTCCAGATTCCCGATTGGTGTCGCACATAAATATAATTTCCCCGCCATGTCAGCCTCCCTGTCCGCAGCAGTTTTCTGCCGCTCCAAATTCCTGTCTCCCGCCATTTCCGTGATGCCTGCCGGTCGCCCTTTCCCGCACCATAGCCCCGTGCTTCCCGTCTCCGTTCCGCATTTCGCGCTGCAGCCTTTATTTACGTCTTCCCCGTTTCACTTTTCCGCGCCACAGCCTTTTAACGCCTGCAGCAGTTCCGTTGCCCGTAGCAGCCGCATTATTCTTCAATATCCGTACACTTCATAAATTTCATCTGTATACACGCCCGGCTCTTTGTATACAATCAGCGGCTTTTCCACCGTGATACGGCTTCTGCCGCCCTTCAGACCCTCAATCAGAACCATATTTGGCTCTTTGTCAATGTATGGATACACCAGCTTCATCCGCTTCGGCTCCAGATGATACTTCACCATCACCGTCATAATTTCCGTCAGCCGGAACGGGCGGTGTACCATGTAAAACCTTCCGTTTTCGCGCAGAAGATGCGCCGCCTGGCTGACGACATCCTCCAGTGTGCAGAGAATCTCGTGACGGGCAATCGCTTTTGGAAGCTCCGGATTCACAAGCCCGTGATTTCCCGTCATATAAGGCGGATTTGAAGTAACTACGTCAAAAGAGGCTCTTCCAAATATGGATACAGCCTCTTTTATATCTCCTTCAACTATGGAAATCCTGTCCGATAACCCGTTCAGCTCCACGCTCCGCCGCGCCATATCCGCACTTCTCTTCTGAATCTCCAGTCCGGTAAAATGCTCGCCCGGCGTTTTCGCCTCAAGCAAAATGGGGATGATTCCTGTACCGGTACCAAGATCCAGAACACGCTCCCGCTCCCTCACCCGGACAAAGCCGGAGAGAAGTACAGCATCCATTCCAAAGCAGAAGCCGTCTCTGCTCTGGATAATGCGGTAGCCGTTGCGCTGCAGATCATCTATCCTCTCGCCCTCATAAAGCTCAATCTTCATTTAGCTTGGATTTTCCTTCCTTTTTCTCCATCTTTTCCATTGCTTCCAGCTCGGCAAGCTCCCGGTCCTTATCCTGCCGGTTATCCTTGTCCTTCCTGCGCTCCTTCTTTTTGCGCGGCTTAAACTTCAGCTCGCTCACCGGATACTCGCGCAGCTCCTTCTCATCGTCGGATTCCACCAGCACCTTCACCGTCTGGCGCAGCACATTTACACTCTGCACCTCACCCTTCAGCCCGTCCGCCGTAACTACAGAATCGCCGTTGTTCGGCAGGCGGCTGTTCAGATATTCATAAGTCTCTTCCTCATTTTTCAGACAGCACATCAGTCTGCCGCAAACGCCCGAAATCTTCGAAGGATTCAGAGAAAGGTTCTGCTCCTTCGCCATCTTAATGGAAACCGGCGCAAACTCCGACAGATACGAATGACAGCAGAGCGGTCGTCCGCAGGAACCGATTCCTCCCAGAATCTTTGTCTCATCGCGCACACCAATCTGGCGCAGCTCAATTCTTGTCTTGAAAACAGACGCCAGATCCTTTACCAGCTCGCGGAAATCAATGCGTCCGTCCGCCGTAAAGTAAAACAGTATCTTATTGTTATCAAATGTGTACTCCACATCTATCAGCTTCATTTCCAGCTTATGCTTGCGGATTTTTTCCTGGCATATCGCAAACGCATCCTTCTCGCGGATACGATTGCGGCGCACCTTTTCATCGTCCTCCGCCGTAGCAACCCGCAGCACCGGCTTCAGCGGCTGGACTACCGTATCCTCCGGCACGTCGCGCGTCCCGGTAACGACGCGCCCGTACTCCACGCCGCGCGCAGTTTCGACAATTACATGCTCGCCGCGCTTTATCATCATATTTTTCGGGTCAAAATAATAGATTTTCCCGGCAGTGCGGAATCTGACCCCAACTATCTTTGTCATACTACTCTCCATTCTCTTTTATCAAAAGGAACAACAGTTCCATCGTCAGTTCAAAGTTTACATTTGCCGTCAGACGCGCCTTTGCTTTCTGAAGAGCCTCCAGAATCCGCTCAATGCCCTCATAGGAGCAGCGTCTCGTCTGTTCCTGGATTGCACGCAGGTTTTCACGGAAAATAATCCCGTTCGCATCGTTTGTCGCCTTAAAATACAGCACATCACGATACCAGACAGCAAGGATATCCAAATAATCGCGGATGTCCACCTTAAACTCCGTCACCGCTTTCACCGCCGCCGTAATATCCGCAATGTCCATGTCCTTCAGATGCGTCAGCAGATGAATGGCTGCGCCCTTAATCTCATTGAAATTTTCCGACGTCGCAAGCTGTACCGCTTTTCCGATATTCCCCTGCGCAAATGCAACACAGATATCCGCCTGATAATCCGGAATTTTCACGTGCTCCATAAGATACGTGCGCACCTGGGAATCCGGCACCGGCTTCGTGTTCAGCATCACACAGCGCGACAGAATCGTCTGCAGCAGCGAGGATGCATTCGTGGTAAGAAGCAGCACTACCACATAAGAGGGCGGCTCCTCTATTGTTTTCAGAAGCGCGTTCTGCGCCTGCATCGTCATTTTTTCCGCGTCATCAATAATATATATTTTGTACGGGCTGCTGTACGGACGCACCTGCACATCCTCCACGACCTGTCCGCGGATATCGTCAACGCTGATGCTGTTCGGCTTATCATGTGTGATTTCCATGATATCGGGATGATTCCCGCCATCTGCCAGACGGCATGAGTGACATTTGCCACAGGGCCTTTCCTCATCGCTCTCACAATTCAGCGCTTTGGCAAACGCACGCGCGATTGTCTTTTTTCCGGAACCCTTTTCTCCGTTTAAAATATATGCATGAGACACCTTGCCCGACGCGATTGCATTCTGCAGATGCGCTATCACGTCCTTATGTCCGATTATCTGACGAAATCCTTTCATGCCCTGCTCCCTTCTTTCTGGCACTGGCGGATGAATTCTGCAACCTCCTGCATACATTCCTCCCGGTCATTATCATTGTGAAAACGCCGCGTAATCCCCGCCTTCTGCAGATTTTCCTCTGAAAAATCCACCGCGTCCGCCAGAAATCTTCTGCACATTTCCTCAAACTTACGGTTCTGCGGCTTGCGCTCCCGCTTGAGCGCGCGCTCCAGGCGGTTTCCATCATCCACTTCTATATAAATGGGGACCACCCTATCCTTCCCGTAGTATTCCCTCAATTTCACATAAGACTCCAGCGTCCCGATTGCAATGTAATCGAAATGCTCCAAATCTGTATGCTCATCATCCACCGTGAAATACTTCCAGATACCGTGAACGGTCTGATAAGCGCGCAGCTCTATAATCTTTCCCTGACGCTGCAGCTCCTCCGCTTCAGCATCCGTGACAAAATGATACTCCACGCCGTCGGTTTCCTTCTCACGAATCGGTCTGGTCGTATACATCACCAGATTTCTAAGCCCCAGCTCCGGTCTGCCCGCTATTTCCTTGAATATCGTGTCCTTCCCTGTAGAGCTTTTACCCATAATATAAAATAATTTTCCCATTTCAGCCCTCTTTGCGCTGCCGCTTTCCATGCGCGGCAGCCCCTTTGCTGCTATGCTTCCGTACCTTTTATCATACTATAAAAATGGTGCCCGTGTCAAATAATATCCACACGAACACACGACAAACGCATGAATGATTCCTATCGTCCAATTTCTGTTTTTCTTATTTTTTTAAGATTCCAATACTTCTTCCAAATGCTTGATTGGACGCAATCCAATTACATATCTCTTTTTTCTCATGGATAATTTATGTCTTGACACCTCTGCTGTCTTCAGTATACTTAAACTCCATTTCCTGATAATATTCAGGTTCTGTGCCGCCATCTTATCAATCGTTGTGTTTGCATCTTCCCGGAATGTCACATCCAAATGCCAGTGCATACTCTCTATACTCCAATGACCTCTTACCGCCCGGCTTACTGTTTCTATTTCTTCCTTCAGACTGCTGATAAAATACCGGTATTCTATCAGCCGCTTCCCTTCTTTTTCCAATGTCTTCCGTTCCATTATGATACTTTTCAGACCTTTCCAGGCTTTCTTCTGGCTTAGCCATTTTATTTTTTCCGTCTGGTAATACTCCCTTGTTTCAATCTGTCCATGTGCTTTTTCCTGTGTTTTCTTATAAATTCCCCTTTCCTTTATCTCCTTCCGGAACTCCGGGTCTTCAAAATATTCTCTTACATCCTCATATAATGTTCCCTGGTTTGCTTTTAACGAAAGAACATAATCTGCCCTCTTATTCCTTATCTTTTCTGCTATCGCTGTCTGGGTCCCCATTGCATCTATGGTTACAATCTGCCCTTTTACCTGTATTTTCTCCAGTAACTCAGGAATGGCTGTTATCTCATTGCTCTTTTCCCCGACAGCCTTCTGCCCAAGGCAGTACCCGTCTTCCTTACTCCACGCGGAAACAATATGGCCGGGTTTCTCTCCATTCCTCTTATTGGAACGCATGGTTTTACCATCAATACATATGATTTTTTTCAGCAGTTCCCCTTCGTTCCTGTTTAACCGCTCCTGCCATTTCCCATAAAGCTGCTGCAGGATCTCCGGTGACACCATTCCCATAACCCGCCGCAGGGTATCATGCGATGGCGGACCATTTTTCAGTTCAATGTACTTACGCAAATAATCCTGATAATCCTCAGCAAACAGGGCCATTTCTACCCAGTCATCTGCATTTGCAAGAGTCGCAAACAGCACAATTACCAGGATATCCTTTAACGTATGCCGGACTTTGCTTTGCTGGCGGCTGTCTTCAATATATTCCATCCATTCTAATAATTCCTGCATATCTTCACTCCCCTTTTCTTTTATTTTAACAGAAAAGAGGCGTGTTCACAATTTGTTTACTCATGCGTTTGTCGTGACACGAACACCTGCTCTTTGCGTGCACCTTTTTGTTATTATCTGTTCCGTTCGCAATAACACCGCTTTCTCATTACGCCGGCAGCTCTTTTATCTCATAACGAAAACCGCTCTCCTCCATCAGCTTCAGATACGGCTTCGGTTCGAAGTATTCCGGCGAAAATACCCCGGCGTCCTTCCAGATGCCGCGTCCGATCAGCTCCAGTGCCAGCGCCGCCCCAAAACCGGTCTGGGCAGTCACTGCCTGACAGCCCCAGCGCTTCATGGATTCCTGGTTATCGAAGGGCTGATAAAGAAAATACTCTTTTCGCTCTCCGTTTTTCTTTCCAACACAATGAACTCCCACCAGCATTTTGCCCGTCATCTCACTGCCAATGTCCTTCGGCTGCGGCGCGCACGCCGCCACTACATCGCGGGGCACCACCTGCACGCCGCCCACCTGCACCGGATGAAGGCTGCGAAGTCCCAGTCTGTCCAGAACTTTAAGCGCCGTAATAAGATTTTCATCCAGGCTGATTTTAAAGGTCGCTTTCTTCAGACCATACTGCTTCAGATAACGCGGCAGCGTTACAACCTCCTCATGCTCCACTTTCACCAGTGTGTTGCATCCGACACCTTCCGGCATCTCGAAGGTTTCCTGCCCCGCAAATGCTTTTTCCACAAAAAATCCGCCTTTATCCTCATCATATTCCACATTGGGATTCATCACCTCATCCAGGACAGTCCACACATTAAAACCGAACATGATGTCATCCGGGTCCGCGCCCGGAACGGACAGATTCCCTCCGTCCTTCACATGCACCTCACAAATTTCATCCAGCAGCTCCGTCGCCGCATATTTGGCAAACACATTCACTACACCTGGGTCGATACCGATGCAGATTACCGCCATCTGTCCCTTTCGGCGCCATGCTTCATGACGGTCGAAGTTGTATTTTGTCATCGGTTCCAGATAGCTGTTCTCGATTCCCAGACCGTAAGCCGGCTTCTCCATCGGGACCGACCATGTTCCCATGCTGGCATAATTACAGCCCGTCTCAAATGCCGCATCAAATATTATGTTACTTGCAAAAGGCGGCGCAGCGTCCATCACAAAATCAATATGATGCTCCCGGATAAGCCGCTGCATTTCCTCCCGGTCTGTGGCATTCACCTTTGATACCGCAAAACGCCTCTCATCGCCAAGCATCGCTGCCACTTCCTGCGCCCGTTTTTCATCATAATCGCAAATCAGCACATAAGAGAGCCATGCGCTGTCCGGGTCCCTCCACTGCAGAATTTTTAAAATGCTCTCTCCGACAGCACCCGCTCCAACCAGCATCATTCTCATAGGATAACGCTTCCTCTCTTCCTCATTTTTATGCCGCTTATTTTTCCGGCTGCCCTTTTTCCACTCCGGACAGCCGGTTTTCGGTCTGTTTTTCTCTATTTCCGACATCAATAACTCTGTCTGCGCCTTTTGGATGCAAGCATCGCAATAATTGCTGCAACCGCCAGTATAATCAGCCCCCAGCCCCACACCGGCATATCGTTAATATTAAAGCAGCGCACGCTAATCCACATTTTGTTAATTGCCTCATTTTGTGCATCATCAAAATATACCATTATCGACGACCTTGCGATTGCCTCCTGCGAAGGATACTGGGCAAAAAGCTGCCGCTTCACCTGGTCTGCCGGGGCCGTGATTACATAATCTTCACTGTTTTCATCTTCTGTAAAGAAATATCCGATATTATAATCGGCCACATCCTCCTCATCCTCTTCCGCCCCGTAGCACCAGTCGGCATACTCAAAAATGCGTTCATCCTCTCCGCCGGAAATCACAGAGGTGTAGCCAATATAATACATATTGCGGATGACGTTGTCCGGTCTGGAATTAAAATTAATGAATGCTTCCGCAGCGTGCTGCTTCGCCGCATCGTCTCCGATGCCGCTCTTTAACATCACCCAGCCGTCAAAATAAATATTGGTGGATTCCACCGGCACCGCAAATGCAAGTGTAAAATCATCCTCATCCGCCTGGTCCATCGTATAGACCGCATCGCCGGACCACTGATAGTTCGCCGCAACCTTGCCGGTCACCATATCTGCCTTTCCGGAATCTGTCTCAAAAGAATATGCGTTATTTTTTACGCTCTGCAGATAATCCTGCACCAATGCGATTGTTTCCGGAGAAGTATCATTCATTTCCTGCTCCAGACGTTTCTGATAATCCGCCTCCTGCAAAAATTCCTCTGATGTAAGCAGGTCCGATTTCAGAGCGCCCAGCGCTGCAAAGTAGGAATCCCGCACATTATCCTTAATCGTCACCTGACGATAATAAGCCGGATTATTCAATATTTTCCAGCTCGACGCATCCTCTTCCGTCACAAGCTCCGGATTGTACACGATACCGGTAATTCCCCACATATAGCCTGCCGCGTACTTTGCCCACGCCTCTCCATTAATCTCGTTTGCTTCGAAAATAGAACGGATATAGGGAGATACTCCATTGATATAGTAATTATTTTCATCCGCAGTATCAAAAAATTCATCTGACAGAGGTACAAGCTGATTCTCTGCCATCAGCTTCATTATCATATACTCGGAAGGGCAGACGAGGTCATACACATCCCCCAGAGTAAGCATATTGTAAAGATCCTCATTCGTTCCGAAGGTAGAATACTCCACATTTACTTTAATCCCATAGGTTTCCAGATACCACTCTTCAAAGTCCTCCACCATAGAGTTTACACCTATGATGTCCCCGCTCTCCAGGTCGATTGTTTCCTCCTCATCCCAGTCTCCCAGGTCGATATATTCCTCCCAGTTGCACACCCGCAGCGTGACCTCCGGCACATTGCCGCTCCCGTCTGCGCTGCCGGTTTCCTGCACATCTCCTGCTGCATGTGTTGCATCCTGCTGCAGTTCTCCTTTTGTCCGGGTTTCATCTTCATTCGTGTCACCTGTTGTCCGGGTTACATCCTCCTGTGCGTCACTTGCTGCACGTGTTGCATTTTCCCGTGCGTCACTTGCTGCACGTGTTGCATTTTCCCGTACATCATCTTCCGCATATGCTGCATCCGTCTGCGTATCACTTGCTGCATATGCTGCATTCACCATGCTCCCGCAGAGCAATGTACCGCAAAGAGCCGCCGCGGCGATTCTGTATAAATCTTTTTTCATCACACACCCGCCCTTTCCGATTCTGCTGTTTCCTTCCGCGCCCGCAGATTCATCACCACAACAATCAGGATAACTACCGCAAAGATTACCGTAGACAATGCCCAGAGCGCCGTCTTAATGGTGGTCTGCGACCCTTTTGTTGCGTTCACCACATAGGTGCTGATTGTATCGAAGGTAGCCGGCTTTGTGTAGGTTGCAACAAAATAATCATCCAGAGAAAGCGTAACTGCCAGCGCAAAACCGGATACGATTCCCGGCAGAATCTGTGGAATGACTACCTTCCAGAGTGCTTTCGCCGGAGTTGCCCCCAAATCCAGCGCCGCCTCATAAATGCTGGAATCCATCTGCTTCAGCTTCGGGACGACCGATAAAAATACGAAGGGCGCACACAATGTCACATGACCTGCAAGCAGCGGAATAAAGGTGTCCTTACTCACACCCAGAACCACAACCAGCAGAATGCAGATGGAAAAACCTGTCACCACATCCGCATTGACAACCGGTATCTCATTTACCGTGGAGATTACGGACGATGCCCTTTTCCCGCTGTAAAAAGAACCGATTGCACCCATCGTTCCCAGAAGCGTTGCGATTGCCGCCGCAGAAAATGCCAGCGCTATCGTCCCCAGAATCATATCCCGCAGCTCCGGTGTCGTAAATAATGTCACATAATTTTTCAGAGAAAATCCCCGTATCACACCAATTTGTGTGGCATCCGTAAAGCTGTACACTGCCAGAACAAGAATCGGCAGATACAAAAATATCAGAACAAATGCAATTACTGCAGCTTTCCATGCCTTTTTCATCATAACAGTGCACCCCCTCTCGGATTCTGCTCTTCCTCCATACCTCTGGTCAGCAGCGTAAACAGACAGATAATCGCAAGAAGAATCAGGGCAATCATCGACCCGCCATTCCAGTTATATGCCGCAAAGTAGCTTCCAATGAGACTTCCCATAATGTATGTGCTGTTATACAACATATCCAGTACCACATAATTTGTCATCGCCGGCAAAAATACCATTGCAATGCCACTTACGATACCCGGCACGGACAGCGGCAATGTCACTTTTAAAAATGCTTCCCGCTCATTTGCCCCCAAATCGCGCGCCGCCTCCAGAAGCGATTCGTCAAGCTTTACAATCGTGTTGTATATCGGAAGAATCATAAACGGAAGGAAATCGTAGGTCATACCGATTACCGCGTTAAAGAACGGGTAAAACGCCAGATTATGCTCAATTAACGTCAGAATTTCCTTCAGCGCCGTAATGCGCAGTGAAAAATTAATCCACATCGGCATAATAAAAATCATTACTATCACCGACTTTGCTTTCAGCTTGCTTTTTGCAAGAATATACGCCGTCGGGTATGCAAGCAGCAGACAGACCGCCGTCGTCGTGATGGACACAGCAAAGCTGTAGACAAGCGTTCCCAGCGTGTTCGGGTTTGTGAAAAAGCCTGTCAGATTTGACATGGTAAACTGTCCCTGTCCATTTGTAAACGCATAGTAAATCAGCACCAGCAGCGGTGCGACAACAAAAAGCGCCAGAAAAAGCGCGTAGGGAATTCCCAGACTTTTTCTGGAAAATGTAATTCTGCCCATCGCTTTCCCTCCTATCTCTTCACCGAAAAGGTCATTTTCTCTACCGGCATTATCAATCCTACCTGGTCGTCCATATTCCACAGGTATTCATCATTAACCACAAAATCCTGTCCCATGTCCGTATGTATGACATAGCTGTAGTGGTCGCCCTTATAAATCAGATTGCTGATATAGCCCTGCACCAGTCCTTCTTCCTGCTGGTCCGTCATCCTGATATCATTCGGTCCGATTGCCGCCATCACGCGGATTTTACGCGGATCTATCTCTTCCCCGGAGGCATCCAGCAGCGTTCCGTCTTCTGCGCGCCTGCTTCCTTTAATAATTTTCGTCAGACTGGTATCCAGGATTGTTCCGTTGTATTCCAACCTGTGGCTCTTATTAATATCCACCACAAAAATATTTGTGTGATCTTCTGCAATCATAATATGAATGTTATCCGGGTCTACCCGCATCCCGACCTTATCGCCCGGCTTCGCCGATTTTACCGACTGGATTACCATCTCATTTTTGCCGGAAGCCACCGTAATCTCATAATGCATGCCCTTAAATATCACCGACGTCACCTCGCCCTGGATAATTCCCTCCGCGGGCGCGGTCAGAATCACATCCTCCGGACGCACGACCGCCGTGATGTGCGTTCCTTCCTCCACATCATCCACGCAGTCAAACTCGCCGCCGCAGAAACGCGCCCGCAGATGTCCGGTCATAATGCCGTTGAAAATGTTGCTGTCCCCGATAAAATCCGCCACAAAAGCATTCTTCGGCTCGTTATAAATATCCTCCGGCGTACCAATCTGCTGCGTCTTTCCCTCCGACATTACCACGATCTTATCCGACATGGTAAGCGCCTCTTCCTGGTCATGTGTCACATAAATAAATGTGATGCCAAGCTCCTTGTGCATTGCCTTCAATTCAAGCTGCATTTCCTTGCGCATTTTCAAATCCAGTGCGCCCAGCGGCTCATCCAGAAGCAATATTTCCGGTTCATTTACCACTGCGCGCGCGATTGCAACACGCTGCTGCTGTCCGCCGGAAAGCGTGGATACGCTGCGGTTCTCAAAACCCTCCAGATCCACAAGCTCCAGAACCTTCTTCACTTTCTTTTCAATAACACCTTTCGGCATCTTTTTTTGCTTCAGTCCAAAAGCAATATTGTCAAAAATATTCATATGCGGGAACAGGGCATAGCGCTGAAATACCGTATTTATCGGGCGTTTATGCGGCGGCAAATCCGTGATTGGTTTTCCGTTCAGCAGAATTTCCCCCTCCGATGGAATATCGAAGCCCGCAATCATGCGCAGCGTCGTCGTCTTGCCGCACCCCGACGGCCCCAGAAAGGTCACAAATTCTCCGCGCTTCACCTCCAGATTAAAATCCTCCACCGCGTGAAACCCGTCCTCAAATGTTTTTGTAATATGTTTTAATTCGATGATATTCTCTTTCTGCTCCATAATAACTCCCTCTTAATTTCTGCATATTTTTTCGCTTTCCCATGTGCCCACTGTCCCGCACCGTAAAAGCTCTGCTTTGCCGAGGCACATCCGCCCGATCCGCAAATCCGGTTCAGACACCTGCCCGAACCGTAAAAATTTCGTGTCCGGTCCGTAAAAATTTCATGTCCGGTCCGCAACAATTCCTGTACAGACAGCAGTTCCGTACATCACATTTTGCACCGTTGCCGAAAAGTTTTAAAATGTCGGCGGCGTGCTCACCCAGATGAATTTCGCCGGACGGTTGCCCGGATTTTCTATGTGATGCTTCCGTTTGGCAGGATAATAGAAGCTTTCCCCGGACTTCACATGATAAACCTGGTCCCCCAGATAAACATTCAGTTTCCCGGAAATCACATATCCAAATTCCTCTCCGTCGTGCGGCTTGTCCTCATCCAGGCTCTGATGGGGCTGCATCACCACCAGCAACGGCTCCATCTGATACTTCTGCGCTGTCGGCACAATCCACTGAATACTGTTTCCTCCCTCATCCACCTTTTCAAAGAAGCCTTCCTCCGTGAACACAATCTGTTCTTCCACCGCTTCTTTAAAAAAGTCCGAAGCCGTCGTTCCCAGACATTCAATCAGATCCAGCAGCGTCACGACCGACGGTGATACCTGCCCGCGCTCAAGCTGCGAAATAAATCCTTTTGTCAGCTCTGCCCGGTCCGCCAGCTCCTGCTGCGTCAGTCCTTTCCGGTTACGCAGGTCTCTTATTCTTTTTCCAATCTGAGCATTCACATAATCCTGCTCCATTTTTCCGCTCTCCTTTTTCGCTTTTCCATCCGAATCATTTTCTGTTTTAATATGTTTCTTATGCCGATGTTTTCCCGGTCCGGTGTTTTTCTGATTCTAAACTAAAAATCATTTTTTACTAAACTTACGCTCTGAATCCGATTATACTATTAATAAACTTTTCGTCAACTATTATTATCATTTCATTATGTATTTTTTTCCGTACAATAATGCAAAAAGGGCGTCTCCGCCCTCTCTGCAATCTATATTTATTTTTGCTTCACTTTCTGTTCGTCACATATGTCTGACCAGCAGCCATGCGCTTATAAACGCCACGAACGGTACCGTCAGAATGACGCCCAGCGTGGCGGCAATCCCCTGGATAATTTCAATACCGATATCGTACATATTAAGTACCTGGTAATAGTTATAATTATAACAGTAAATATAAATCAGGGTGTTCAGTGAGCCGCCCGTGAAAGCCAGAATCAGCGTATTGGACATCGTCCCCATCATATCTCTGCCCACATGGATCCCGGAGAGGAACAGTTCCCGCCTCCCCAGTGCCGGATTTTTCTCATGAATCTCGTTAATCGTAGACGCCACCGACATGGCTACGTCCATAACCGCTCCCAGTGCAGAAATCAGAATTCCGGCAAACATCAGCTCTCCGACACGGACATCCGTCATCATTCCAATATAATCCAGATTTTCAACGTCAGATACATTCCATCCCGAAATATGACTTATTTTCCCGAAAATCCAGGCAAATGCGGCTGACACCGCCACGCCTCCCACGGTTCCCAGAATGGCACAGACTGTTTTTGTGGTCATGCCATCAATCAAGTACATAACCACAACGGTGGTAAGAATCACCACCAGCGCCGCACAGACAATCGGCGACCATCCCCGGTACACCAGCGGAAGGAACAGAAACACAATGCATACAAACGTAAATATCAGCCCAAGAGCGGACCGGAATCCCTTCCGTCCGCCCAGAAGCCATAGCACAATGAGGAAAAAAAAGACAATTCCATAAAGAATATTTCCCCTGTCATAATTGTAAACGCTGGCACTTATATGATTCCCGCTTTCGCTGAGTATCGCAATTACCTTCAGACCCACGGTACAGTCCGCCCCATAAAGATAGCTTGCCGTACTGGAGGCTTCAAGAACCTCCCCTTTGTGTATCCCGGAACGGATTCTCAGCTTCACAATCTGCTGTCCCACCCGGCTGCCGCTCTCCGTAAGGTTATCCCGGACGATTTCCGTCACCTGTGCTTTCACGAAAGACCGCCCTTCATTATCCATCAGCTCTGTCCGCTCTATCTGATTCAGCTGGTACAGGAGCACAGCAAACAGCAGGATAAAAATACTGACAATCAGTTGTCTTGTATACCGTTTCACAGGAAGCTTCCTCCTCAGACGCCCTTCGTAATCGTAAAGGTGCTGTCGATTGCTTCATTTGTATCGGAACGGTAAGTCGTAATCGTAAAGCTTGTATCATCAATGCTCACAATCGAATATGTCGGCACATCTTCCTGCCATCTTGCCGCGATATAGCTCTGCATACGCGGAACAAGGTCATAATACTTACTTCCGGATGCGCTGTTAGCAGTCATATACAGAATGCCTTCCGGATTCGTAACCGTTTCTTCATCCTTCGTCTCTTCCAGAACGGCTTCACTGTCCATGATGTCGTTCAGATAATTGAGATATGCCTGTTCAGCAGGGTCTTCCGTATCTTCCCCGATATTTCCCGGTGCAACAGTAATCGGCTCCGGTGTTTCTCCCATATCCAGGTCTTTTTCCAGCTGCTCATCAAATTCATCATCTGTATAAGTGATATCTTTTACTCCGTCTCCGGACAGAAGATAGGAACGGGAATACGCATGGTCATGTCCTGTCAGCACCACATCAATATCATATTCCTCAAAAAACGGAATCAGTGCATAGCGCAGATTTACAATTTCCGGTTCGTTAGAGTGCTCGGCAGAACCGTAGATATCCTGGTGCAGTGTAACAATTCTCCATGTACATTCCGGATTTGCCTCTACTGCCTCCTGGATAAGCAGCTCATGCTCCGCCACATTGGTATCCTGGGTATTTAACATAATAAACAGTGCATTCCCGTATGTAAACCAGTAGTCGCCTCCCACAATGCCATTGGAGCCTTTTTCACTCAGATTCGGAATATTAAAATGATACTGGTAGTTCGGGTTATCCGCATCGTGATTACCTACTGTCGTCGCTACCGGAAGAGAATCCATTGCCTCCGGACTCAGATAGCCTGCATACTCCATTTCACTGACAGTATAGTTTTCCACTTTTGATGCATTCGTCTGGATCTGGTCTCCGGCAGACAGTACAAAGCTGACCTTTCCTTCCGAAACCGCCAGCGCCTGGTTCAGCGTATTTGCCCAGTTGAAGCTGTCGCTCTGAACGGATTCGTACTGCGCCTGCTTAAAGCTGTCCTTCTGGATATCCTCCGGTTCTTTTGCTTTTTCCTCATTGGAAGAACCAATCTGCGGGTCACCTACAAACACAAAGGAAAACGCATCGCCATTTCCGGTCGTAAAGGATTCTGTCTCCTTTCCTTCCGCCTGATAATAATATGTGGTATCTGCCGCAAGCCCCTGCAGTGTTACCTTATTGCTGTTGTAGCCTTCCTGCGCCGCAGACTGTACCACCTCTGCCTCAATCTTATCACTCAGATCCTCTGTTGTCCCGTAAACAAAGGACGGCACCCCATCTTCTGTTCTGGAATACCACGCAAAATTCATTTCTGTCTCATCAGAACCCGGTGACATGGAAAGCTGCGTCCAGTCCTGGCTCAGTGTCTCCCAGACACCTTTCCATTCATCATACGCGCCATCCGCCGCTGCTGCCGTATCCTCCGCCTTTGTGCTTCCGTCCGGAGCCACTTCTGCAGATGTCGGTACTCCCGCCAGACATACCATTGCCGCCGACATTGCCACAGCCATTGTTCTGTTAAAATTTTTCCGCTTTTTCATTACTTTCCCTCCAAAATTCAATTTTCCCCGGCACCCTGTATTCAAATTGCGCCGCATTCCGGCACCGGATTATTCCGTACCGGACACGGTTACTATACAGCAGCCCCGTAAATGCCTCTTGAAGAATATGTAAAATTAAAGAAAAAAACCGGAAAACTTTTTACTGCCTTACACACAAAACCGTTTCTCCCGCATAGTCACTCAGCCCCTGCAGAGACAGCCCCGCCGCCTGGCAATACGACAGATACTGTATCAGCGCCCGGCTGATTTCCTCACCGGGAACAATCAGCGGAATACCAGGCGGATATAAATAAATATACTCCGCACTGATTCTGCCCACACTGTCCGCCAATGGCATACGTTCCTGCCCGCAGGCATCTGCTTCCGCAATCGTCATTATCTGACGGCAGCGCGGGACCGCCGTCTTTTCCCCACAGGCATTTGCTGCATTTTCTTCGAAAACCTCACTTCCATCCAGCTCACGCAGCGCCGCCGCCAGCCGGTCAAATCCCTCCTGTGTATCGGCAAGTGAGGTCAGCGCAATAGCATAGCCGCCCGCTTCCATTTCCAGTTCCAGATGAAAGCGTTCCCTGAGCTGTCCGCTTAACCATTTTCCGCTTTTTCCCTCCGCCCAGAGCACCAGCTTGGATGGGTCCTGCACTGGAAATCTGTTTTTTTCTGATAAACTGCCGCCATTTTTTTCAGATTTCTTCCCATCAGTCTCTGAAAACGCCGCAGAAGCACGTTTTCCGGGCGCTCTGTATAAATGAATATGCCTAAGCTGCTCCGTTTCCAATGCAAACTTTTCCAGTCTGCGGGCATAATCCGCAAACAAGGTATCCGCTTCCTTTTCAAGCAGACTGATACATGCATCCATGCTTGCCATAAGAACATAGGAAGGGCTGCTCGTCTGGTATATGCCAAGGTATTTTTTCACCCGCCCGCTTTCCACCAGCGCTCCATTTCTGTGCAGCAATGCGGTCTGTGTCATGGACGGAAGCGTCTTATGCAGACTGTGTATTACAATGTCTGCCCCCAGTTTAACCGAATTTTCCGGAAAATACGGATGGAAGCCAAAATGCGCGCCGTGCGCCTCGTCAACAATCAGCGGGATACCAAAAGAATGTGTGACCTCTGCAATACGCTGCACATCCGATACAATTCCTTCATACGTCGGTGAGGTAATAAATACCGCCTGGATGTCCCTGTCCTGCTCCAGCGCCCGGCACACATCCTCCGGACAGATGCTGCCACCGGACACCGGAGAGCGTCTCCCCGGCTTTCTGTCCGCCATGCCGATTGCGGACTCCGGAAATTCCCGTTCTGCCTCTCCGGCATCATGCGGATAAAGATAAAGCGTGCGCAACCCGCGAAGCTCCGCCGCATGATATGCCGCTTTATGACAGTTCCGCGCCATCAATATGGTCCCGCCATAAGTCGTGCAGGCGGAAATTGCCGCAAGAATCCCCGCTGTGCTGCCATTCACCAGATAAAAGGTCTCCCCGCTGCCATACAGCCTCGCCACCCGCTGCTGCGCTTCTTTCAGAATCCCCTCCGCGTGATGCAGATTATCAAAACCTTCTATCTCCGTAATATCAATGTCCAGTATCTCCTCCGGCATCCCAAGCCTGCGCTTATGCCCCGGCATGTGAAAGGGATACGCATCGGAACTCCCATATTCTTTTAATTTTTCATAAAGTCTTTCCATTTTTTCATACTCCTCCGGCGTCACACCGGTCCCCTTCAGAATCGTCTCCAGCACAGGCTGTCATTTCCTTCTCTGAGAAGCTTGAAATGTTCCACCATCATACCATGTTATTTCTATTTTGTCAATATTTTATTTATATCTTTTAAAAACATTTCATATTGTATATAGCTTTTATGAATTATACCAGACGAAGCCATCCGTCAACATCACTCTTGCCGTGAAACTGCAACTATGCTAAACTGTCCGTGGACGGGAAAATAATGTAACATTGCCGCCAGATCCTGGCACCCGTCTGCAAATTACGGCAAATATTAAGAGGAGAGACTTTATTATGAAATTACTGATTATCCGTCATGGAGACCCGGATTACGAACACGATACCCTGACAGAGCGCGGCTGGGAGGAAGCAAAAATTCTTGCCACACGCCTTGCCCCAATGGATATTAAAGATATCTATGTTTCTATTCTCGGCAGAGCGCGCGATACCGCTTCCTGCACTTTAAAGGCAATGAACCGCACAGCTACAGCAATATGTGACTGGATGCAGGAATTTCCGGCAATTCCGGAATTTAAGGAAGGAAATCCGCTCCTTTCTGCGTATCCGGACATCCGCCAGCGTGAGGACGGAGTCCTCCGTCCCCCGGTTATATGGGACATTCTGCCCTCCTACTGGACACAGCACGAAGAATACTATCACAAAAACAACTGGAGACAAAGTGAAATCTGTGCTCACAGTAATATGGAACAATGCTACGATTATGTCACAAAGAGTTTTGATGCACTGCTTGCGGAGCACGGCTATGAGCGCTGCGGCAATTTGTACCATGTCACACATGCAAATACCGACACGCTGGCATTTTTCTGCCACTTTGGTCTGGAATGCGTCCTGCTCTCCCACCTGCTGGGGATTTCTCCGTTCCCGCTCTGGCACGGGACAGCCTTTGCACCGACCAGCGTAAGTACCATTTATACAGAAGAGCGCCAGAAGGGCATTGCTTCCTTCCGCGCAGCGCAGCTCGGCGATATCTCCCACCTTTATAAGGCAGGCATGGAGCCTTCATTCTCTGCCCGTTTTTGTGAGACATACGACGACCAGTCGCAGCGCCACTAAAAAACATCCACCGGACGTTTTTGTCGTATGCATGGCAACTAAATCCGGTACGCGATTTCATGTCTGGCTGCGCATCCTGTTGCACGGATCATGTCCTGCTACATGGTCCGTGTCCTGCTGCCTGGTCCGTGTCCTGCCGCCTGGTCCACGCCCTGCTGCATGGTCCGTATCCTGCCGCCTGGTCCGTATCCTGCCGCCTGGTCCGTATCCTGCCGCCTGGTTCACGCCCTGCTGCCTGGTCCGTGTCCTGCCGCCTGGTCCACGCCCTGCTGCATGGTCCGCGTCCCGCTGCGCCGCCTCGTCCAGCGTGTTGTGCCATTATAATACGACGCGCAGCAGACATTTTCTTATTTTTCAGAGGTTTTGCATTATGTTTAAAACTAATAAAAAAGATACCTTTTACAGACAGATTTTTCATCTTACACTGCCGATTGTTCTCCAGAACCTTCTGAGCGCCGCCGTCAGCTCTGCTGATGTGGTGATGCTCAACAGCGTCGGGCAGTCCGCTATCTCAGCCGTCTCGCTGGCATCCCAGTATACCAGCGTATTTTTTATGATTCTGTATGGCCTCGGCACTGGAGTTACCATGCTGAGCGCCCAGTACTGGGGCAAAAAAGATATTCATGCCATTGAATTGATTCAGGGAATCGCACTCCGCTTTGCCATTGCGATTGCGGCGCTTTTTGCTGTCTGTGCACTGACGATTCCGCGGCAGATGATGACACTTTTTACAAATGATGCCGAGCTGATTACGCTTGGCACCTCGTACCTGCGCATTGTCAGCTTCAGCTATTTATTCTGGTGCTTTTGTGAGGTTTACCTTGCTTCGCTGCGCAGCGTAGAGCGGGTAACCATCAGCACGGCACTGAATGCACTGGCGCTCGGTCTGAATGTCTGCCTGAACGCCGTATTTATTTTTGGTCTCTTCGGCGCGCCGGAGCTTGGCGTTGCCGGAGTCGCGCTTGCAACCAGTATCGCACGCGGTGTCGAGCTTCTCTGCTGTCTGATTGTCTCAAAAACATCAGGAGACGTCCGGCTGCGCTTTTCTTACATATTTGTGCGCAACAAAGTGCTGTTTCATGATTTTGTGCATCTTTCCCTGCCAGCCCTCGGAAACGATCTGGTCTGGAGCGTCGCTTTTTCCATGTACTCCGTTATTCTCGGACACCTCGGAAGCGACATGGTAGCCGCCAACTCTATCGTTGTAGTTGTCCGTAACTTTGCTACCGTCTTCTGCTACGGGCTTGCCAGCGTTTCCACCATCTGGCTCGGCAGACAAATCGGAGAAGGAAATATGGAAGCGGCAAAAAAAGACGCCAGCCGCCTTGTCCGGCTGTCTGTCTTTGCCGGAATCCTTGGCGGCATCTTTGTCCTGGTTGCATCGCCGTTTGTGCTGAAATACGCTTCGCTCACAGAACAGGCAATGCATTACTTAAAGTATATGTTGCTTATGAATACCTATTATATTACGGGCACCGCTTTAAATACCACTCTGATTGCCGGTGTCTTCCGTGCCGGCGGAGACAGCCGCTTCGGATTTATCTGTGATGCGATTGATATGTGGGTATATGCGGTTCCACTCGGTTTTATTTCTGCATTTGTGCTGAAGCTGCCGCATCTTGTAGTATATTTCCTGCTCTGTACAGATGAATTTGTAAAATGGCCCTGGGTCATCCGGCACTACCGCAGCTATAAATGGCTGCACAATGTCACAAAAAAATACGAGTAAAACCCAGACGTCCCAAACATAAATAAGAGTACATCCTGCCGCAGATAAACCGGTAAGATGTACTCTTATTGTTTTTCCATTTTTGTTCTGATTCTTTTTCAGCCTGTTCCCCAGGTTATATTTCTGATTGTATTTCTGATTGTATTTCTGTTTGTTTTTCTGTTTGTGTTTCTATTTGTGTTTCCGCTGTCTCTGTTGTTTCCTTCCCTTTTTCTTTCCGTCCCGCCAGCACCAGTCCGCTTGTCAGCGCGGTAAACGGCGCAACCGTTACCAATCCAAAACTGCCGACCAGCGTATCCAGAATTTCCGATGAAATATACTTATAATTTAAGATGTTATCCAGCGGCGTTCCCTGTGCCATAAATACCATCAGAAGCGCAATACTGCCGCCGGAATATGCAAGCAGCAGCGTGGTCGTCATAGTTCCCATCGCAGCTCTGCCAACAGTCATACCAGAGAGAATCGCCTCTTTTTTGCTGATATCCGGCTTTTTCAGAACAACCTCCTGCACTGCGCTGGTAATATCGACCGCCAGGTCCATCACCGCGCCGGATGCCCCGATAAAAATGCTCGCCATAAAAATCTGCGTCAGATTCAGATGCTCGTATCCGCTGTAAATCAAGCTCTCCGAGTTACTCATGATTGCTCCGTGAATGCGAAATGCATTGGTAAAAACAATACCGAGCACGCAGGTTGTCAGGATTCCCAGGAACGAACCCGACACTGCCGCAAAGGAGCGACGGTCAAATCCATATACCAGCGTGATTATCATGATTGTCAGAAACAATATGATGCCCAGTCCAAGAAGCACCGGATTCAGACCATTTAAATATGCGGGAACCAGTATTTTCCATATCGTCAGCACCGTTAAAACAAAGGAAAGAATCGCCCGGATACCGCTCACTCCGGCAAATACAAAAAGTAACAATACAAAGCACCCTGCCAGAATTGCCTCTTTATCAATGCGGTAATGGTCAATCAGATTAACAGAGAGAATTTCTTCTCCCTTATGGCTGATTACTACCAGGACACGGTCGCCCGGCACAAAAATTTTATCCGTCTGCAGGGAACCGGTCAGCATATTGACACCCTCCGCCTCCTGCCCTTTAAACATACCGCCTTCAAATCGTACCACGCAGCTCTGCTCTCCGGATTTAATCAGTCCGGTACTGATGATTTTGCTGTCGTCTACAGAAACCACCTCCGCACTGCAGCGCTCTGTTCCTTTATAGATAACCGCATCCTCATATCCGGTTGGCAGAAATAAAAGAACCGCTATCAGCAGGAGGCTGAATACAACCGGAAGCTGATAGCTGATTCCTTTCTTTTTCTTTGAAAAAAGCTTCACCAGGTTACTCCACACCTGTCAGGGCTGCCATATTATTGTAGATATCCGTGTTGTCGTAGTAGCCCTCAAATAAATCCTGTCCTGCACCCATTGCAAATACCGGAACCGGAAGGCCAGTATGTGCATAAGAGGAGAAGCTGATGCCGGATTTGTTGTTTAAAATATGTGTGATGGTTACAGAAAGCGGCTCGTAGGTTCCGTACAGAAGATACTCTTCCTGTGTCATTTCATCCTTCTTGGAAGAACCGGTTTCCAGTGTTCTGTTATATGCATCCTCCAGCTTTCCATACTCATAATCAGTAAGTACCAGTTTGGAATCCTCAGTCGCATCCGGGTCATCTGCCGTCATCAGTCCGAAGTTCTCTTTAATATCCTTCAGCACATCCTCAAACGGAGTCTGGTTTTCCTTATAACCTGCCACATAATCCGAATCAAACTTTGCGTAGGAAATCTTCTGGTTCGTCAGGTTTGTGAGATATGTATCATAATCTGTACCCGCAAAGCCGATTGTCAGACCGCCGGTTTCGTGGTCGCCTGTTACCAGAATCAGCGTTTCATCCGGATGCTCATTGTAAAATGCTACTGCGCTTTCTACCGCTTCACTTAATGCCTGTGTATCATTGATAGTTGAGCCTGCATCGTTTGCATGACATGCCCAGTCAATCTTTCCGCCTTCTACCATCATGAAGAAGCCTGTCTCGTTATCAAGTACCTCAATGCCCTTGTCCACATAATCTTTAAGCTGCCATTCTCCGTCTGCCGCGTCTACATCATAGGACATTGCATTACCGTCTGCCAGCGTCTCCGCAACGACAATCGCCTTGCCATCCTCAGCCGTCAGAGCCGCTGCTTCCTCCTGCGTCCGGATTACTTTATAGCCTGCATTTTCTGCTACCTGATATGCATCTTCCTTCGGGTCGTCCTCTTTTCCAGTCGGGTCAAGCAGCGCGCCGCCTGCAAAATAGTCGAATCCGCTCTCTGTCAGCTCCATAGAAATATCATAATAGCTGTTTCTGGATGCCTGGTGTGCATAAAATGCCGCCGGAGTTGCATGGTTCAGGTTTACGGTCGTCACAATACCAATCTTATAATCTTTCTGTGCTTTCAGCTTTTCCGCAATCGTCTCAAAAGGAATCGTCATGGTTGTATCCATATTGATGGTTCCGCTGTAGGTCTTGTTTCCTGTCGCGATAGAAGTTGCCGTCGACGCAGAATCCGGTGCAAATGAGGTGCTGTCAAAGGTCTGCGCTGTGCCGACTACCGGAAAATTCATGAAAGAGAGCGCTGATGTCTCAATTCCTCCGTCGCTCGCGGTGGTTCCAAGATAATCTGCAGTCGTCTGAATCTGCGGAAAACTCATACCGTCTCCGATAAACAGGAAAATGTACTTCGGTGCTGCAACCGTTTCCTCTGCTGCTCCCACACCAACCGCCGGGATGCCCGCAATCGTCGGAACTGCCATGCACATTGATAATAACATTGCTGTGATCTGCTTTTTCTTCATCATATCCTCCTAAAATATTGTTTTTGCGCATATACACCGCTCCCTGGAAGCTCAGATATCCTTCGTGTGTCTGTCACATATTGCTGTGTTCTGCGCTCTGTACAATATTATTTTAGTGATATTTTGTAAACTTCAATATCAGCAGACTGTAAATGTCTCGTAAAAAATGTGTAACGCTAATTCCGCAAAAATATAGCAGAGTAAAACATGCCGGCACTCTTCATAAAGTATATCACCGTAAAACATACCGGTACGCTCCAAAAAGTATATCACCGTAAAACATACCGGTACGCTCCAAAAAGCATATCACCGTAAAACATATCGGTACGCTCCAAAAAGCATATCAGCATGTTACTGCGACAGCAGCCCCGCCAGAAGCAGCATAGTAAACGGGACAAGATACTTTCTGGGATGATGCCAAAGGTCACTTTCTGTTTTCCAGCTGCGGATGGGCAGCGCCCATTCCAGAAGAACCGACAGGACAGCACTCTGCAAAGCAAACAAAACAGCCATGCCTGCATCTGCCAAAGTGACCCCGCCGTTCACAAGCTGCCAGCCGCAAAGATAAATACCCGATACAAATCCGTTGACGATAAAAATAAACAGACAGTATCTGCCGAAAAAACGGATGCCCTGGTCTGGAAGAACACGGATTGCCTGCTCCAGATTCGTGTCTGCGGACAGCAGCGTACAGATGGGTGTGTTCAGACAGAGAACTGCAAATCCAAAAGGCAGCATATTCAGACCGTGGATTTCTCCGAATAAATACGGCAGAAAACAGGCAGCCGCGCAAAGCCCCGCCGTATTAATACAATAACTTTTATCCGCCATCAGATACCGCATCAGATATATCGTAAGCCCTCCCGCACGCCCTGTGTATCTGACAGTTTTTTCGACTGCGGAAGTATGAAGAAAATCGCCGGCGTCCACAGAATACAGATACCATATTGCGCCCGCCATACTTACCAGATCCGCGGTCATTATCGCGGCAGTCTGCCGGATACATAAAATTACAGTCAGGATACATACCGTCAGAAAAACGGGCAACATCACTTTTCTTTTCCGGAACATCAGAAAGAAAATCGGCGTGACTGCACACGCCATGCAGCCGCAAAGCAGCGCCGCGCCAATCTCGGTTCCGCGCCAGTCTGCGGCAGCAAAAAACAGCGCCCATACCGGCAACGTTTTCGTAAGCAGTGCATATGCGCCCAGCACTGTTATATAGGAAAAAACCAGACTGCGGTTTTCCAGCGGCAGCATAAGCATCCCCCGCAGGGTTTCCATGTGCCGGGTGCCATTCAGCAGCTGCCACATAATTCCCGCCGTAAACAGGGCTGATGTGAAATAAAGAATAAACGGAGCAATTTTCAACTTCCACTCCCCGGCATAAACAGCGGCGAATACGACAACCGACGCCAGCAGACTGTTCCGGAGACTTTCATATCTGGCGCCGGATAATTGTTTAAACAGGGCTTTCATATTTTTCACAGTCATGCAATACCTCCCGGATGCTTCCGGCGGCAATTTCCCCGCCGGTAAATGTGCGGCTGATTTTTCCGTTCTCCAAAACCAGTACACGGTCTGAAGTCAGACAGATACTCTCAAGTATATGAGACGAAAACAGGATGGTTCCATATTGTTTATATTCTCCCATAAGCTGATACAGAAATTCCGTGCTTTGAAAATCAAGCCCGTTTACCGGTTCGTCCAGCAGGAGCAGTTCCGGATGCAGCGCAAACGCTGTAATCAGATAAACCTTTTTCCGGTTGCCGGTGGACAGCTCCTTCAGTAGAACATCGGTATATTCCTCAAAGTGAAATCCACTTATCAGATAAGTGACATCCGGTGGCTTAATACCGTAGGAAGCCGCCGCATATGCCAGATATTCCCGGAAGGTAAAATAACGGAAAGATGAATCCTCCGCAAAAACAACGTACCTGCTGCGTTTAAACTCCCTGTCGCAAAACCGGAATTCCTTTCCGTTCCATGTTGCACTGTCTGCGTGAAAGCTTCGCAGCAGTCCCGCCATTGTTTTGATAAACGTTGTTTTTCCGGCTCCGTTCATGCCAATCAGTCCGACAACCTCCCCTGCTTCCAGGTCGAGCGAAAGCTGCGAAATCACTGGATGGTCCGCCGTATACCAGACACTTAAATTTCTGAGCGAAAAAATATCTGCTTTATTCATACCACGCCGCCTCACTTTTTGTTTTCCTTTTTCCAGAGCGAATACGCAGAAAACAGAAATACTCCGCCAAGGACAAGGTAAAACAGTGCAAATGGAACATTCATTGTAACAATGCTGAAAATCATGCAGACGATAAACACGATACCAAGTATCAAGCGAAAATAAAAATGTCTCATAAAAATCCTCCTCTTCTTATCAGAATGATGCATTTGTAGTTACACCCCAGCCGGTTCTGCGCTCCCGGAAACTTTTGTTTCACGGAAATGTACGGGGTATTTCCCGTACACAGAAGTATGCAGAACAGTTTCCCGGCACAGAAATATGCGGGGCTATTTTCCTAACGCAGGAACATATGGGGCTATTTCCCAGGCACAGAAAAATCATACTGCAAAAACCTGCCGTCTGCGGCAATGTCCGCAAACGGCAGGTTTTTGTCCGTAAAATATATTAATGCGTCATGGAGATTCATTCTATTTTCACCGGCTGAAAGGATAACGTAACGACAGCTTTAAAAATACCGTCCTGGTACGCTGTGCTGACGGTTCCGTCATAACGCTCTGCGACGGTCTGGACACTTTTCAGTCCCCAGCCGTGAAAATCTTTCTCTGTCTTTGCAGTCTGTAACCTTCCCTCCTTTTGCACCGGCTCTTTTCCATAACTGTTTTCTACCTTTATAATAAGCATCTCGTTGATGCGCCGCACTGTCAGAGCGAGAAAACGCTGCCCATCCGCGGCTGTGTCCGCCGCCTCCAGCGCATTGTCCAGCAGATTCCCCAGAATCGTTGTCAAATCCACGCTGCGGATATTTGTATTGCGCGGAAATTCTATATTCACCTCTGTTTTTATTTTCCTCTGCTCCGCCAGCGCCATTTTACTGCTGATAAGGCAGTCTGTCGCCTTATCGCCCGTCCACACGCTTTGCGAGATTTCCCGGACAGGCGCCCGCAAATCCTCACAATACTGCATTGCCTCTGGAAACTCTCCCTGCTTCAGACACTGGTAAATTGCTTCAATATGATTGTGCAGGTCATGATACAGTTTCGCGTTGGCAGCATAAGTTGCACGCAGCGCCCGATAATCGCGTTCCAGAATTTCCGCCTGCTCCTGTTTCAGACGCGCAATCTCCGCCTCCATATCCCGCTGCCGCGTCAGCCGGTAAAACATCACGGCGCACAACAGCACCATAGAAAGGATAATCCAGGAGCCGGTCCGTTCTTCGTCTATTGGAAGAAGCGTCTGCTCAGATAAAACTATCGCGCCGAGCAGCCCCAGTACAGCCGCTGCGGATACTGGCCTGATAAGCTCCGCCTGTCCGCCGCCGCGTTTTCTCAGCCGGATTGCCGCACCAGCCATCAGCAGACGTGTTATCCAGATTCCGGCAAGATGCTCCGTCATTGCCGTGTCCATAAATTTCCGGGATTGAAACAGCACGCCAAGCCCCGCCGAAAACAAAAAGTCCCACAGACTTACGCCTACCTCATAAAAAAATATCAAAAACAAAAAGAGACGGAGCTGCTCCCGCCGGTAGTGCCATATAATTACCGCTGCAAACAATATTTCAGTGCCAATTACGCCAGCTTCTGGAAACGATGCCACCTGGAGAGCCGTGACAAGACAACCCCCGGCTGCCAGGAGCGGCAAAACTCTCCGCTCCAGCGACACCCCCATCAGCCATGTCACACAAAAAATTCCCGTAACCAGACGCAGCTCATTTGTTAATAAATAAGAAATTATCTGATACCATTCCATCATATGTGCGCTCCCCAGAACTGATTGATCTGCCGCTTCACATCCTGCAGATGTGACCTGCTCACGGGAAGCTGTTCTCCGTTCTTCAGAACCGCCATTCCGCCGCTTATTTTCATAACATGAATAATATTAACGATACAGCCCCTGTCAATAAAAATAAATTCCGGAGCATTTAATTCCTCAAATACCTGCTGCAGGCTTTTTCTTACCTTTGAGATTCCACCGGCAGACACGATACTGGCGTTTTTCCCGTCCCGCTCAATATAAAAAATATCCCGGTATGGTATTTTTTCCAGCCGGCTTAACGTCCGGATGGTATATTCCTGCCCCTCTTCCAGCTCAATCAGCTTCGCCGCGTCCGTCACGGCGGCCGCCAGTCTGGCATCCAGGTCACTCTTTGGTACATACCGAAAAACCGCCAGTTCAAATGCGTCAATAGCATACTCCGTGTGAGATGTCACAAAAATAATTTTAACCTTCGGCAGAAATTCCTTTACTCTCCGCACAATTTCCATGCCATCCATCCCCGGCATTTCGATATCCAACAGAATCAAATCGTAAAAAAAACCATCATCCATTATATCATACAGCAGATTCCGGCTCTGCGTATATGTCTCTATTTCATATGCGATGCCGCAGGAATGCAGACTTTCTCTGACTGCCTGCTCATGTAAGGAAACCGCTTTTTCTTCATCATCACATATTGCAATTTTTACCAAAACAGTCCCTCCCACCAGTTATTCTTTTATAAGGATAATAAAAACCTGCAGACCTGAAATGATCAGCCCCTTGTCTGCTTAAGAGAGATCATATCAAAATATATCTGCAGGTTTCATTATAATTCCCCTCACCCTGAAATACAAGGTGTGAAAAGACTGTTCTCCACGTTCTCCGTTTTCTTGATATCCAAAACACATTTTCTGCCAGACTGACGCTGTAAAGCAGCAAATAGCTGTTTAATTTTTTACACCTCATCCGCAGCTGCAGTCCGGTAATTTTCCATATATTGCGCCAGCGCGGCATCACTCTCTACCGCCTCCTCATAGGCGTCCTGCGCAAACGCAATCAACGTCTGCCCTTCTTCGCTGCTCCGCAGGCTCTCAGCCAGTGCCTGCACCGATGTATCATCCGACACATCAGAAATATACAGACTGCCGTCCTCCCCGGTCTGAAGATATACCCAGGACAGGCTTGGAACCGTCGTGGCAATTCCCGCCAGCGATACCTCATATGCTGCATACACAAAATAGCTGCCCTCCGTTAGTCCCGCCTGCGACCATGTATGCAGATTACTGTATGACATTTCGGCTCCGCTCTTCTCATTATAATAAGTGGACATTACCGTATATATCACATCTTCATCCTGTGAAAATTCCCGGAAGCTGCCCGAAGCGAGGCTTTTCCCGAATAATTCAACTGCCGCAGCTTCTTCATTTCCTGCCTGTACTGCCTCCACGACTGTTCCGGCATCCCCTCCCGCGCTCCGGAAGCGCACATACAAAAGAGCTGCCAGCATAAGCGCAAGCAGCATGAAAATGCGCCATAATAATCTGTTTAATTGTATTGCTCCTGTTTTTTTCCGCCTGTTCATTATTTTATACTGCCCTCCCTGTGTTCATCCCGTATATCCGGCAGTTGTCTGGAAAGACTGTTCCAGCCGAACACTGTCCGGAAAAACTGCCCTGCCGGACACTGCCCGGAAAAACCGCCCTGCCGGACACTGCCCGGAAAAACTGCCCTGCCGGACACTGCCGGAAAACCGCCCTGCCGGACAACGTTACTGCTCATTCCGTTCACAGTAACCGGACAACTGCCTCTGGTTGCATATGTTACAAAAAAATTCTTGAAGAAAAATTGAAAATGTCTTATCTTTTAAGGTTTCACAAAAGATTCACAAAAATAAGATTTTTTCAACCCTCTTTCAATTCGGCTGTGATATGTTATATAATGATTCAAGAGACAAATAGACACAAAAAATATGAGAGGGATTCTTTGTCCCCTGGCTCATTATATTTTTCAATTCAGGAGTATATACATGAATATTTTAATAATTGAGGACGAACTGCATCTGCAGGAAGCGCTCGCGGCTTCTTTAAAAAAAGAAGGTTATCAGACCGACTGCGCTTCCGATGGAATCAGCGGTCTTGAACTTGCACTCAGCGACCGCTATGACGTTATTCTTCTTGATTTGATGCTGCCGGGGCTGGGCGGCTATCAGGTGCTGAAGCAGCTTCGCCGCGAAAAAACAGAATCCGCCGTTATCATTTTATCCGCAAAATCGGAGCTGGAGGACAAAATTGCCGGGCTTGATTTTGGCGCCGATGATTATCTGACCAAACCTTTTCAGATGAAGGAGCTGTTTGCCAGAATCCGCGCTGTCACCAGACGTCACGGGGAGGTCGTCCGGGATGAGCTTGTCTTTCAGGATTTGTATCTGAACATCCGCACCTTCACGCTGTCATCTTCTGCAACATCACATACGCTGACGCTGGGCAGTAAGGAATTTCAGCTCATGGAATACCTTATGCGTAATCCGAAGCAGGTGATTTCAAGAAGCCGTATCACGGAAAAAATCTGGGGATATGATTCTGAAGTTGAATATAACAACGTAGATGTGTATATTTCCTTTTTGCGCAAAAAGCTGAAGCATACCGGCGCGCACGTGGAAATACGCGCTGTCCGCGGCATCGGCTACACTCTCCAGGAAGCGGGTGCAGACCTATGATAAAAAAGCTGGAGCGGAAAATTCAATGGACCATTTTTCTGATTCTCACCGTGACGACGCTGGGCATTTTTCTTGTGATTAATGTCACAAATTACCAGTCGCTTGTTATGCAGGAAGTGAACTATCTCCAAAAGCTGGGAACCATCCTGAAAAAACAGGAGCCGCAGCAGCCGGGCGACGCGCCCGTGCAGAACGGCTCGCCGGAGCCCGATGATGTGCTCCCGCAGAACGACTCGCCGGAGCCCGATGATGTGCCCGCGCAGAATGGTTCACCGGAGCCTGATGATGCGCTCGCGCAGAACGGCTCACCGGAGCCGAAGGAAAGTGACACGCTTCACGGATTTTATCACGGTTATATTGTACGGATTTTCACGGACGGCACGGTAACGGTTTCTATTGATGAGGACAGCGTTGCCTATACGGAAAATGAAATCGCTGCTATTGCAGAAGAGCTAATCCAGTCAGAAGAGCATGAGGGAATGTACGAAAATCTGCGGTTTCTTGTAAAGATACTTCCGGATAAAAAAGAGGTCGTTTTTCTGGAAAGCCAGGCGCAAAGCCGTTTTCTGGCTTCGTTTTTGCGCTCTCTGACATTGTGCCTCTGTCTGATGGTGCTGTTCTTTCTGGCGGCGCGGATGCTCTCGCGCAGAATCGTCCAGCCGGTGGAGGATGCGTTTAACCGGCAGAAACAATTTATATCGGATGCAAGCCATGAGCTGAAGACGCCCATCACCGTAATAAACGCCAATATCGACCTTCTCCGCGCCGAGACCGGAGAAAATAAATGGATGGATTATATCGAAGCGGAAGGGCAGCGCATGAATGCGCTTATCACAAACCTTCTGACGCTCTCCCGCATCAGCTCCGAAACACCCTCCGCCGGGGATACCGCTCATTTCTGCGAATTTGATTTGAGCGGCGCGCTTCTGGGAACAGCACTGTCCTTTGAAAGCATTGCCTTTGAGCGCGGTATCTCCTACGATGTTGAAATTGCCGAAAATCTCCGCTATACCGGCAGCGAGACGGAAATCTGCCAGCTTACCGCTATTTTGCTGGACAACGCCATGAAGTATGCTTCCGCAAACGGCAGTGTCCGGATTGTCCTGCAAAGCTGCGCCGCCTCCGAAGGGCACAGTCTTTTGCCCGGACATCGTCCGCACCGCACGGCGCTTCTTTCTGTTTCCAATACCGGCGCAGAAATTCCGCGGGAGGAACTTGAAAAAATCTTCGACCGGTTTTACCGCACAGATAAATCGAGAAACCGCGCAAGCGGCGGCTTCGGTCTGGGGCTCGCCATTGCAAAATCCATCGCCGAAAAGCACGGCGGTGAAATTCACGTCGTCAGCCGCGACGGATGGACAACCTTTTCTGTAAAACTGCCCCTTTAAGCGGTGCTGCTCATAGTAACTTTCGCAAATCCATTTAAAATTCGCTTCGCGAATGGGGCTTCCAATTATTTATATATAATGCAGGAGAATTTTTCCTTGATAATTCCAAAATATCTGTATATGATAAAAGTAGGGATTTCCTACTTTCCTACTTTTATTGAAATGGAGGTATGAACTATGTCTGAAACAAACGTATTAATCAATGATGCCAGGGTCATGTCCAAAGGACAGATTACCATTCCCAAAAATATAAGAGCAGCTCTCGGCGTTTCTCCCGGCGACCGCGTCACTTTTATCGTTGAAAACGGTTCTGTCCGGGTCATCAATTCTGCCATTTATGCAATGCAGAAATTTCAGGAACAGATGAAAGGCGAGGCAGAAAAAGCCGGGTTTACATCAGAAGAAGATGTCGCCAGATGGATTACCAGTACCCGTCGTGAGGAAAATGCCGACTGAAAATCATGCTCGACACAAACATCATTATTTCTGCGGCACTTTTCCCCAACGGGCGTACCGCACAAGCCTTCTTGAAAGCCCTGCAGCCACCCTGCCAGCCGATTGTCTGCGACTACGTCGTCGATGAACTTCATCGGAAATTCCGTGAAAAGTTCCCACACAGGCTCACAGAGTTAGAGGCTTTCCTCTTCAACGCACTATCTTTCATCCGGCTTGTGCCTACACCGGATGAAAGCGTTGACACGGAACGACTAATCCGTGACCCCAAAGACCGCCCCATCTTAAGGGCAGCACTAAACGCTCACGCTGATCTGTTCCTTACCGGAGATAAGGACTTTCTGGAGTCTTCCATCACAGACCCCCGGATTATTTCTGTCCCGGACTTTCTGGATATTTAACCAGTCCTGTCCCTGCGAAGCCTGCTGGTATCGAAGCCATATGTCTCCAAAACGCCAGCAGCCCGCTGTCCAGGGCATTGTATACGCTTTCATTGTTCTTTCCATGTCCGAAGCAGCAATCCATTTAAAATTCGCTTCGCGAATGGGGCTTCCTTCATTATACAGCTTCCCGCACTTTGCAGACGTCCACCCAGCCGCAACTGTGGGAATACCGCTCCAGCTCCGCAGGCGTCAGTTCGACTGCGCTGTGTGCGTCGCCGCCTGCCGGATATACGATTTCAAAACGCTTCAAAGATACATCCATATATACCGGGACATGCTCTTTGATTGCAAACGGGCAGACCCCGCCCGGCGCATGTCCGATGTACTCCTCCACCAGGTCGCCCGGTATCATCTTTGCTTTCTGATGAAATTGTTCCTTAAACTTTTTGTTATCTACCTTCACATCGCCCGCTGTGACAATCAGAATTGCCTCATCTCCCAGAAGAAAAGACATTGTTTTTGCAATCCTCGCCGGTTCGCAGCCAAGCGCCTGCGCCGCCAGTTCCACGGTGGCGCTTGATTCATGAAAGACCTTTAGCCGGTCTGAAATTCCCTCTTTTTCCAGATATTCCTGCACTCTTTTTAGTGACATTTTTCATCCTCCTCTGCCTAAAGCCTGTTTTATATTATGTGATGCCGGGACAGGGTTGCATATCCCATATGAGACATCTGTGGACTCCGGTATCATCCTTTACATTCCCCGGCAAATAAGTTCCATTGATTTCTCCGTGTTTCACATTTTCAAAATCGCCTGGCATCATCATTTTATCAGAAGCCGCTCTCTGTGTAAAGCAGGAGGATGTCCGGCTTCCGGCTTTATGTCACAGGATTACTTTGCCTTAAGAGAACCGGACTGTTTTTTCGGATATAGTCCGCTATCAGCTCCGGCATTTCCTTATCGCCGCGCCAGAGCACCGGACACTCTGCCAGCGCTTCATAGCCGCCGGTTCCGGTGGCGCGGTAATTGCTTGTAACAAGCCGGTATTTTTTATCGCCAAGCTCTGTTCCATCCGCTTTTTTCAACGTCACGACCCGCTGCCCGACCGGCTTTTCCAGATCAAATCTATATTGCAACCCGGCATAAAAATCGTAATTATAGTGCTCGATTTTTGGCTTTATAAATTCTTCTGAAATCTGTATCCTGCCGTCTTTCAAAGTAAAGTAGGATGCGCAGCGCTCCAGCGCCGCCCGCAGGACTTTTTCGTCCACCTCCAGAACGACCAGCGTGTTGGCGAAAAGATAGGCTCCGCAGATAGCGCGCATCGTTACTTCCCGCTCCAGCCCCACCGGAGTGTTACCCAGACTTGTGCAGGAAAAATCAGCGCCTGTCTCTGCGAGCTGCACCTGGTTGAACAGGTCCGCCAGCTCACTTCCATACAGCGCCGCCTCCAGTTTATTTTCCGCTGGAATTTCTCTGCCCAGAAATCCGACCGGCTCATCCAGCCATTTCTGCGTTTCCCGCTCCAGAGGAAGAAGCCGCTGATAAGGCTGCGCGTCGTGCTCCGCCGCGACCTGCTCCCAGAAAGAGGAGATGTGCCAGTGCGAAGCGCCGCCCTCCGGAAAATCCGCAATGTCCTGCCTGCCCGGACCCGCTTCCATCTTCTCCTCATCTGAGAAAATCTCCCCATCCGTATCGCCTGTCCATGTACCCGGCTTCCGCGCATCCAGTTGGGCATTCCTGTCTCCTCCGCCCGGAAATACCCTGTCCGCTGAAAGCTCCACCCGCACCCTCGCGTAGCATCCCGCGTTAGCAGGGGGCTGCAGCGTGTATGTTCCATACAGCCAGCGTCCGTCCGTTTTCATATGCTGATGACCCGTCAGAAGCAGGTCAAAATCCAGCTCGCGGGCGATTCTGCAGGCGATATTTTCCCCGCCCGCAGTGAGAAGCCGTCCGGTTTCCAGGTCCTCCTCGTAGCCGCCATGATAAATGCAAATGCAGAAATCACACTGTGCGCGCAGTTCGGCACATGCTTTTTGAGCGGCTTCAAACGCATCCGTGATACGCAGGTCAGAAAGATTCTGCGGCTGCTCCCACACGTTTACATAATCCGTAACAATTCCGGTAATGCCAACGCGCAAACCATTTTCCAGGACATGTACCGCCGTTTTTTCGATGCCGAGTTCTCCGCGCAAATCCTCCACATTCGCGCAGAGACACCGCGCGGGATGTGCACACGCCGCATCCTCTCTCTGCATTGCCTGCACGTAGTCCCTCAAGGTCTCATATCCAAAATTAAAATCGTGATTTCCAAGCGTGAAATAATCGCAGCCCGCCGCCCTAAGCGCCTCCGCCACCGGATGATGTGGATATTCCTTCCGGTGCGCGATATAATACTGCAAAAGCGGCGTTCCCTGCAGAGAGTCGCCGCCGTCAAGCACCAGCATATTTTTTTCCTTTTTTATCTGATGCGCCATGTTCAGAATGCCGGAGTTTTCCGCCTCTCCGGACGGATAATCCACAGGAAAGACATGCCCGTGGATATCCGAAGTAAAAATAATTTCCAAAGCCTTCTTCATTTTTCTAACCTCTCGCAAGCTTCACGCGGATTTTTGTAGAAATCCATTCGATAAGCAGAACCAGTACAATCAGCCCCGCAAGAATCGCTCCCGCCTCATTCCAGCGATAGCTGTTCATCGCAAAAATCAGCGGCGCTCCGATTCCGCCCGCGCCCACAAGTCCCAGGACAGTAGCGTCGCGCAGATTAATATCAAAACGGTAAATCGCGGTCGACGCAAAGTTCGGCATAAGCTGCGGCAGAATGCCGTAGCGAATCTTCTGCCAGGTCGTGCAGCCCGCCGCATCCAGCGATTCCAGTACGCGCGTATCGAGGTCCTCTATCGCCTCTATGTACATTTTGCTCACCATGCCGACCGAGCAGAGCGACATCGTAAGAAGCCCGGCAAACGCGCCCGGTCCCGTCACGCGGATAAACATCAGACCATACACAAACGCCGGAATCGTGCGTACCGCCATAATGATGATTCTTCCGATAAACGCCACCGGCTTCGGCGTCAGATTGGAGGCTGACAGAAATGCCAGCGGAATCGAAATAATGGCGCCGACCACCGTGCCGAGAAAAGCGATGCAGATGGTCTCCAGCAGAAGATATGGTACTCCCTCCGTCGTCAGATTAAACAGAAGCTTTGTGTCCGGATGAAAAATCCCCGAAAGAATATTCAGCGCAATTTTTCCGCCGCTTTGTGTGGTTCCGCTCGTCTCGACCCCGGTTGCGCTCCAGATTACCAACGCCACGACCACCACGGCGATTGCCAGCTCAAATATCCAGTTTTTTGGACGGCTTTCATAAGCTTTTTCAATACGTTCCTTCATGCTGCCCTCCTTATACCAGACGTTTGCGCGCCGCGCGGCTGAGTGATTCAATCAGAAATACCGTCACAAACAGCGCAATCAGAATCGTTCCGACGCTCGCATACTCGCGCCAGCCGATTTTCTCATTCAAGATCAGGCCAAGACCGCCCGCTCCCACATACCCCAGAATCGACGCATAGCGCACATTTCCTTCAAAGCAGAACAGGCAGTTGGAGAGATACGACGGCAGCACCTGCGGAACGATTGCGCTGATAAACGCGCGCACCTTCGTCGCGCCCATCGCTTCCATCGCCTCAAACGCGCCCATATCCACAGTCTCAATTTCTTCGTATAATATCTTGCCGATATAGGCGAAGGTAAACACCGCAATCGCCGTGGTTCCGGCGAGGGTTCCCAGCCCGAAAATATAGGTGGCGATCAGAGCCGTCACCAGCGTGGGCAGTGTGCGCACGATGCTTAAGAACAGACGCACCACCATGACCACCGGCTTCGCGCGGATAATATTGGTGGACGCCAGCATGGCGAACGGAATCACCAGCAGAGAGCCAATCACAGAACCGAGCAGCGACATTTTAATCGTATCCAGCAGCGGCTGCATGACCTGGGGCAGATAGCTCATATCCGGCGGACAGAACATCTGCTTCAGAATAACAAAAAACTGATTTATTCTGGTGACGAGCACGGTCATATCAAAGCCGGTGACCTCCACGGAAAGCGCCGTCATTGCCAGCAGCGCCAGAACGACAAGCGGCATACGCGAGCGCTTCTGCTGCACGGTCTTTCCGTTGGGAAGACAGACGGTTTTCGGCGGAAACACCCTGTCGTAGAAACTCATGCGCTCTCCTCCTTCCCGCTCTGATAGATAGCGTCCAGAACCTTCTGGTCCACCTCCTGCGCAGGACCGTCATACACAATCTCACCGGCGCGGATGCCCACCACTCTTGTCGCATACTGCAGTGCAAGGTCGACATGATGGATATTCAGCAGCACCGTAATTTTCATATCACGGTTGATGCGCAGAAAATCATCCATTACCTGCTTCGCCGTCACCGGATCAAGCGACGCCACCGGCTCGTCCGCAAGGATAATCTGCGGATTCTGCGCCAGCGTGCGCGCCAGGGCGACGCGCTGCTGCTGACCGCCGGAAAGCTGGTCGGCACGCACAAACGCCTTGTCCAGAATACCCACTTTGTCCAGCGCCTCCAGCGCTTTTATTTTTTCTTCTTTTTTAAAGATTCCGAATGTTGCACGCCACCAGGGTAGCTCCGGCACAAACGCCGTCAGCACGTTTTTGATGACAGTTGTGCGTGTAATCAGATTGAAGGACTGGAAAATCATGCCGATTTTTCTGCGGAACCGGCGCAGCTCTTTACCCTGCAGGGACATGACGTCCGTGCCGTCCACAACCAGCTCGCCGCCCGTAATGTCATGCATCCGGTTGATGGTGCGAATCAGCGTGGACTTTCCGGCTCCGGAAAGTCCAATAATCGCTACAAATTCGCCCTGGTCAATGGTAAGATTTACATTTTTTAACGCTTCAAACCCGTTTGGATACCGTTTACTAACGTTCTTAAATTCTATCATCGCCGCGGCTCCATTATTATGACGCGCTGTTCAGCTCACGAATCATCTGCTGCGCCTCGCGCTCGGAATCGTAGTCAGAATCCTGCGCCGGCTGATAACCCTGGTGGCTGTAAATCGCAATGACTTCTTTTCCTTCTTCGGTGTTGCCGATGTTGATGAACGCCTCGGAGAGCGCCGCCTTCAGATCCTCATCCATTGTCTTGCTGACGCTGATAGTGTCGTTGTAAATCGCCGGGGTAACGCCGATTACCGCGGTGTCATCCCAGATGCTGTTCTCCATCGCATACTCACTGTTCCATTTGTCCACATAGTCGCGGCGCGCATCTGCATAGGTGCAGAGAACGTCCACCTGCCCGGAAGCCAGACGTGCAAAAGCGCTGCCGTAGGAATCCGCCTGCACCGCGTGCGGAAGCTCCGTGATGTTCTTTTCATAGTTCTGCAGCAGCCACAGGGACGGATAAATGTAACCCGCGGAAGAGGAGGAATTCATAACGCTCCAGTTTGCACTGCTGATATCGTCCCATGTCAGCTCTTCGCCCGCATTTACCTTTGCCGCCAGCTCTTTTCCTTTTTCAGAAGGTCCGGCGATCATCAGCGCACGATAACTTGTTACCTGCTTGTCGCTCGCCTCTGTCGGAGCCTGGTCGTTCCAGTCCTTCGGATTGTCGGAATCGATGGAAAGTCCGTCGCGCGTTGCTGTCAGAAGCACATCACAGCCGTCATCGTAAAGTACATAGGTTCCGCCCGGAATCAGACCGACATCCGCTGTTCCCGCGGAGAGCGCCTCGCCGACCGCCTCATAGCTTGTGCCAACTGTGATGTCCACCTCGCCGATTTCGTAGCCAAGCTTTGCCATTTCTTCTGTCAGAAGCCCTTTGAGCGGCTCCACCGCTGTTATGATTTCTTCCGGCTCTCTGGACGGAACAAACGCGATAGAAAGCTTGTCCACCTGTTTCATTTCTCCCTCAGCGCCGCATATCATAGCGTTTGCGCCCAAAAGAAGACCCGTACATACTGCTCCCGTCAATACCATCGAAACTGCTTTTTTCATGTTCTTTCCTCCTAATCTTTCATGATTTTATAGGTGTCCGGGCAGTTTTTCCGCCCCGCAATGCACGGATGCTCTCAGTCGGCTCCGGCATCGTATATATTATTGAAGGGGATCTTGTTACTGTGAACGAAGTGAACAGTAACGTGATTTCCCCCTGCAACCGCTACGCGGTATCGCCAATGCGCAGATGCGCCGGCACTATCACCGTCACCGCCTGCGTGCGCTTCTGCTCCACTCTGCCAATCAGCATTTCCAGCGCATTTTCCCACACATAATCCGGAAGCATTTCTAGGCAGGTTCCGGTCTGCCATTTGCTCTCCAGCGTCTGGATATCCTGATAAATAATAACGGCGACATCCTTTGGAATACGCAGCCCCAGCTCCGTAAACGCCTCCAGCGCGCCCTCCGCCACTTCATCGCTGCCAAGAAGAATTGCCTCCGCGAGCGTGCCTTCCTCTGCCGCCCGCTTTGCCAGCGCATAGCCGCTTTCCCGGCTGATTTCTCCGACATGGAACAGCTTTTCGTCGTACATATCCCTGCTTTTCAGAATCTTTTTCAGTCCTTCCAGACGGTGCGTACCGATTTTTACCTCTCCGCACTCATAACAACCACCGATATAGCCGATGCTGGCGTACCGCTTGTAATCGGCAAGGTATTCCACCATCATTTCCTGCCCGCGCGCAAAATCTACCTGCACCTGGTCGTTCTCATAAGTGCGCTGGTTGGAATTTACAAACACCACCGCCTGCGTGAGCGAGAGCAGAAACGAAATTTCTTCTTCTCTGAGCAGTCCGAACGCGATGATACCGTCCACCGCCTGCTCCTTTCCGAAGGTAAGGCGCACAAAGGATACTTCGTATTCATTTGTCATAAGCTGCAGCATACATGCCAGCGACGAAAGACGCACATTCGGACGGTCCGGACGGATAATCTGCCAGTCCGCCACACCGATAACAAGCTGCTTTTTCACAGCGGCGTCTTTTCTCTGTCTGGGAGGCACGTAATGCAGCCGGTTGGCCGCGCGGAATATCCTCATCCGGACCTCCTGCGTCACCGAAAGACTGTCGTCACGGCTCAGCACGCGCGACACCGTCGTCAGAGACACTCCGGCAAGCTCCGCTACTTCCTTAATCGTTGCCACAAATCCTTTCCTCCTTTTCCGACATTTTCTTCTACGTATTTATACGATACCAGGATTGCGGGAGCGTGAAACGCGGTGCAATCCGTAAGGCATCCTTCAGCCTTAACTTCATTATAGCAAGTATGCTGGAAAACGCAATAGATTTTACTAAAATTTTACTAAAAAGGTAAATAAAAAAGCCACTGGACGTGCGTTATTCCCGCACGTTCAGCAGCCCCATTCCAACCACTGCAAACCCAAGCAGCAGCCCGCCTGCTGCCAGGGTCAGCGGCTCCGCCGGAAGCACCGGAAGACAACCAAGAAGCGCGCCCGCCGCGGCACCTGCCGTCATCCCGGCAAAGGCGGTAAGCCTTCCCGCCCCGCTTTGAGACATATGATATTTTGTGTGAAACAGCTCATACAATTTTCCTGTCATGTTTTCTTCCTCCTTCCGGAAATCTCTGGCGGCATTTCTGCCCGCCATTTTGTCTTATTCAGCGACATCCGGATGCTCCCCGGTCAGGTAGAAAAGCACCCATTCCGCGATATTGGTTGCATGGTCGCCGATACGCTCCAGATATTTCGCAATCATCAGCACGTCCGCCGCCTGCTCGCCGTTCTGGATATTTTCGTTAATCTGCCGGATAATATCCGTTTTCACCTGTATAAAATAATTGTCTACAACATCGTCCTGCCGGATTACTTCGGACGCTTTCTGCATATCCTCATCGAGATATGCCTCCACGCTCTTATTTACCATCTTCATGGTTTCCTCCGCCATTTTCTGGATCTGGGCAAGGCTGTCCGGATATCCGTTCTTTGCAAGCACCAGTGTAATTTCCGAAATGTCAGCGGCATGGTCGCCGATGCGTTCCATATCCGTAACCATTTTCAGCGCCGCCGAAACCATACGCAGATCGGTCGCTACCGGCTGCTGCGAAAGCAGCAGATTCAGACAGAGCCCTTCTATCTCCCGCTCCATATGGTCAATCTGATTGTCGTAGTTAATCGTATTTTTTGCTTCTTCAATATCTTTATGCATCAGTGCGTCCAGAGCGTCACTGATCGCCTTTTCAATCAGCTCGCCCATTTCCGCAACATACTCATTCAGTTTCTTCAGCTGTTCCTCATAATGATTTCTCATAACCAGCCAGACCTCCCGCATTATTTTGATTCCTGTGCTGTTATTCTAGCAAAGCCTTTGTAAAATCCACTACCACCGGAAAGTAAAATGCAGGTAAAAAACACGCGCTGAGACAAAAAGGAGCTGCGAAAAACGGCATTTCTTTCACGCCATTTCTCACAGCCCTGTATCAGCTTCTCACAATTTTTACAGTAAGGCAAAAAAACCGGACTGAGCCAGTGCCGGTCCCGCCTAATATTTCATCCGCCAGCCGGAATGATACTTATTTTTCAAGACGCCGCCAGCCAGCTTTCCCCACCCAAGAGGATAGCCGTTTACACAGACCAGCCGCCAGCCCCGTCCGCCGCTCTTTGCTATATCATCCACGTCTATGGTTTCTCCCTTCAGGTATCTGATTACCCGCTCATCGCGGTAGTCCAGACTGATTACCGCATTATATTCTGTGCCCTTCAGCGCCATCGCAAAAGACTGACTTGGCTCAAAACGGTCTTTTTTCACCTCTCCCAAATATAGCCCGTTGCGCAGGAAAACAAGCCCTCTGTTTTCTCTGGTCGCCTCCGGCGCGTAATATGCCTGCCCCTTGCGGACTTCCAGTCGCGATACGTCCATCGGCATAGAAACATCCCGCAGAAAATCCATTAGTACCTGCAGCTCTGCTTTTTCCGCAGATGCCGCTTTTGTCCGCGTACTATTCTGCAAAGTTTTCTGCCTGCCGCTCCGCCGTTCTGCCGTCAGCCCGGCTTCCCCGTGTGCCGTTTTTCCGTGCAGCGCCCATCGCTCTGCCATTTCTCCGGCCGCCGCTCTCCTCTCTGCCATCAGCCCGGCTTCTCCGTGCGTCATTTCCCCATCCGCCGGATTTTTTCTGTGAAGCAGCGCCAGGAAATGTCCCTCGCCCTGCATTTTGTGCGGGAAGATGCGCACACATTTTTTTAATTCCGCATATCTATCTTCTGCCAGATCTGGCTCCTCCCCGTGCTGATTCGTGAATCTGCCTGCTGCAGCCCATTTTTTCTCTGCCAAAGCAACCAAAGCGTCCGCTTCCATCAGCCCGTCATCCGCCTCTATCCAGTCTGCCCTTGCCGCAGCCGGGATTCCCGGCGAAAAGCCCTCATACTGCGGAATCTCCAGCAGCTCCATATCATCGCGCTTATCAAGCAGGTATGCAATGACCTGCTCATTTTCCTCCGGAGAAAACGTGCAGGTGGAATACAAAAGCAGACCGCCCGGCGCAAGCATCTGCGCGGCGCGGAGAATGATCTCCTTCTGCTGCTTTGCGCAGGCAAATGATTTTTTAACATCCCACGCCCCCGCTGCCGCCGGGTCCTTGCGGAACATTCCCTCTCCCGAACAGGGTGCGTCCACCAGAATCTTATCAAAAAACTCTGGGAACTGCTCCGCCAGCTTCGCCGGAACCTCATTTGTCACAAACGCATTGGAAATACCAAATACCTCAATATTTTTCAGAAGCGCTTTCGCACGGGAAGCGCTGATATCATTTGCCACCAGCAGTCCCTCCCCGCGAAGCTTTGCGCCCAGCTCTGTCGCCTTTCCTCCCGGCGCCGCGCAGAGATCCAGCACACGGTCGCCCGGATGAACCGGCAGGACAGACGCCGGCGTCATCGCGCTCGGCTCCTGCAGATAATAAAGTCCCGCATAATAAAACGGATGTCTGGCAGGCGCATCCTGCTCTTCATAAAAATAACCGTTTTTCACCCAGGGAATTTTCTTCAGATGAAACGGCGCAAGACGCTCAAATTCCTCCACAGATATCTTCCCCGTATTTACGCGCAGCCCATACTGGCGCGGCTGGTCGTAGGAAGCCAGAAACGCCCCGTACTGGCTGCCGAGCAGCTTTTTCATTTTATCCAGAAATTCCTGCGGAATCCTTCCCATAGCATTCTCCCTTAGTTTCCCATACATATTATCCGGCGGCGCACCCGCAAAGTCCGCCGCCGTTCATTCTCCTGCCGTCTCCCGCCCGGATGCGGCGTGCCGCAGCCTGCAGAACATTCCGACCGCGCCACACTTACTCCACGCTCTTCAGGCTTTCCACCATATCAATCTTTTTGAGCTTAAAGTGCATGATGAAGTTCACAAACGCCGAGAACACAACGGTAAATGCCGCCGAAACCAGAAAGCTTGGCAGGTTTATGTTCCGTCCGAACATGCAGTAATCCACTTCCACCGTAACAATGACAAACCGGTGCAGCACTATTCCCAGCCCGACGCCGACAAAAATACCGATGAGCGTCAGAAGGACATTTTCACGGTATACATAGGCGTCCACCTCGCCGTCATAAAAACCGAGCACCTTGATGGTGGCAAGCTCCCGCTTGCGCTCGTTGATGTTGATGTTGTTCAGATTATAAAGCACCACAAACGCCAGCAGTCCCGCCGAAATAATCAGCACCACAATGACCGAATCCAGCGCCGACAGCATATTGGTGACCTGCTCCATCAGCGTTTCCGTGTAGCTGATACTCAGCGCTGCCTTATACGTCATAAAATCCTCGCCCATCTGCGTGATTGTTTCCGTGTCCTTCTCCACCGAGCGGAAAAGAATCTGGTCGTACTGCGGCTCTTCCCCGTAGCACTTCTCATACAGCGCCGGTGAGATATAAATATAATGGCTGAGGTAATTCTCCGTAACCGCCGCCACCGGCACCTCTACCGTCCCGTAATCGTCGTTCTCTATCGCAACGGTATCGCCCGCCTTCAGGTTCAGCTCCGTGGCAATTTTTTCCGTGATAATCGCGCCCTCATCCGTCAGCTCATATTCCTCGCCGGTGTTGCGGTCGCGGAAATTCACAAATTGCTGGAAGCTCTCTATATCCTCCGGCACCATCAGATACAAATCCCAGTTTTTCTCGCCAATCCGCACGATGTCCTTGCGCATCATCGCCCTTGTGTAATCCTCCACCCGCGTATCCTGCGCAACCGCCGTCTCCAGCGCCTCCTGTTCTTCCTCAGGCTCATCCGTGTCCAGAATCACCATGCCGTCATAAATCTGCAGCTCCCTGTACTGCAGATTCGCGATATCCATAATCGAATCGCGCAGACCGTAGCCCACGATCATCAGCGCCATACAACCGCCGATTCCGAAAATCGTCATAAAGAACCGCTTCTTATAGCGGAAAAGATTGCGCACCGTGGATTTCCAGGAAAAACTTAAATGCTTCCAGAGGAACGGAATTTTCTCCAGCAGCACGCGCTTTCCTTCCTTCGGTGCAGGCGGGCGCATCAACACCGCCGGCGTGTCCGCCAGCGTGCGGTAGCAGGCGGCAAGAGTGGCAAACATCGTGGAAAACAGCGCCGCTCCCGTCGCGATCAGCGCATATTTCATATTATAAGGAAGCACGATATTCGACATATGCTGATACATAATCCTGTATGCCGTTACAATGACATACGGCAAAAACTTTTCTCCAAGCAGTATTCCAAGCACACTGCCTCCAAGTGTCGCAATCAGCGCATACGAAAGATACTTTGCCGCAATCGCCATTTTGCTGTAGCCGAGCGCTTTTAAGGTACCAATCTGTGTGCGCTCCTCCTCCACCATACGCGTCATCGTCGTCAGGCTGATGAGCGCGGCTACCAGGAAAAACAACACCGGAAATACCTGTCCAAGGTTCCGCATACGGTCAGCATTTTCCCCATAGCCAATATTATCCGGCAGGTCACCGCGGTCGCTGACGGTCCACTCCGGCGTTTTTATATCGGCAATTTCTTCTTCCGCATCGGCGATTTTCTGCTCTGCGTCCGCGATTTCTTCCTCAAATTCCTTTTTGCCGTCCTCGTATTCTTTTTTCCCGTCTGCGAGCTCCTGCTCTCCGTCGGCTAACTCTTTTTCCGCATCCGCGATTTCCTTTTTCCCGTCCTCAAGCTCCTGCTTTGCATCTTCTATCTCTTTTTCCGCGTCCGCTATCTGCTGCCTGCCATCCGCGAGCTGTCTCTCACCGTCCTCTATCTGCGCCTGCGAATCAATCAGCGTCTGCTCATTCGCAGCAATGGTCTGCTTTGCACTGGCAATCTGTGCCCTGCCGTCCGCAAGCTGCCTGCGTGCGCTTTTCAGCTTCTGCTCATTTGCCGCTATTTCTTCTTCGCCGGATTCTATCTCTTCCTTTGCCGCATTTAACTGCGGAAGCGTCTCATCGAGCTGCTGCTTTGCCGCGTCAAGCTGCGCGCGGCTCTCAGCAAGCTGCTGTCTGCCCGCCGCAAACCCGCTCTCCGCCTGCGAAATGCCGCTGTCAATCTGCGCGATGCCCGCCTTCACCTGCTCCAGATTGCCGGTCTGCGTGGTAATCTCCGCCTGCAGCGCGGCTACTCCGTCATTTATCTGCGTCAGCCCGGCGTCCGCCTGCGCAATTCCTTCCGTCAGCGGTCCGGCGCCAGCCTGGCACTGCGCCAGATTTGCCTGCACCGCCGAGAGCTCGGACGGTATCGCTTCCAGACGGCTCTGCGCTCCCGCCAGACTGCTCTGCGCCTGGGAAAGCTGCATACTGGCGCTATCCAGGCTGCTCTGCGCGTCTGCGCGCTGGGAAGTCTTACTGTCCAGACTCTGCTGTACGCCGGAAAGCTCCGCTTCCAGAGAAGCAATCTTATCTGTATCCGGCGTTTCCTTTCCCTTTTCTTCCGCAATCTGCGCATTCAGAGAATCACGCCGACCGGTAAGAGACGAAATTTCCCCGTCCAGCGACGCAAGTCTCGTATTCAGCTCACTGATAGACGCATTACTGCTGTCAATCTGGCTGTTCAGAGAGGTGATCTGCTCCTGCAGACTGCTCTTCTCCGCCTGCAGAGCGCTTTCTGTCTGCTGCAGAGAAGAAATCTGACCATTCAGCGTATCAAGCTGGCTCTGCAGGCTGTCCCTCTGCGCCTGTGCTTCCGCCTGCTGCGTCTGCAGCTCAGACAGCTGTGTATTCATCTGCGGCAGCGCCGCCTCCAGGGCAGTCTGGTTCTTCGCAAGCTCCGCCCGCTGCGCCTCCAGCTCCTGCTTCTGTCCGGGCCACGCTGCTTCCTGCGTCTCCAGCTCGGCCAGCCCTGCTGCATACTGCTGCTCGCCCGCCTCATACTGTGCCCTGCCCTCTTCATACTGCGCAAGTCCCGCTTCGTATTCTTCCCTGCCCGCCGCAAGCTGCTTCTTTGCATCGGCGAGCTGCTGCTCTCCGGACGTGATTTCCTTCATGGCTGATTTGTACTGCTTATTAAAGGAAGCCTCCTGGGACGCCAGTTCATTTTTTCCGCTTTGAAGCTGAGCCCAGCCATCCGCAAGCTGCGCTTTTCCGTCCTCCAGCTCCTGCGCCTTCTCTTCCAGCGTCTCTTTGCTGTCCTGAAGCTCTTTTTCCCCGTCCTCTATTTCTTTTTCCCCGTCGGCAAGCTCCTGCCTGGCATCCTCCAGCTCTTTTCTGCCATCCTCCAGTTCCTTTTCTGCATCGGCAATCTCGCTTTCCGCCTCCGCCAGCTCGCTTTCGCCCTCTGCTCTGCCGTCCTCCAGCTCCTGTCTGGCGTCGGCAAGCTTCTGCTCCGCCTCGTCCATAACCTCCTGGTAACGGATCTCACACCGTGCGCCCTCGATTTCCTCCACGCTGTCCATCACCTTCGCGATCAGAGTATCGTAGGCATCGGTGTACGCCGTCAAATCGCGCGCGCCACTCACCTCTATGTAAGCCTGTGTATAAACCTCGTAATCAAAATCCTCCGGCAGAATGTACGCCGCCCCGGAAAGCTCTCCGGTTCCAAGCGTGGTATTTCCGCGGCTGAAAGCTATGTAAAGCGGACTGCTGCCTGCGCCCACAATCGTAAACGTATCCCTCTTCAGCGGCAGCTCATCATCCTCGCTCTCCAGATAAAATGTGATATTATCTCCGATTTCATACCCGCATTCATCCAGAAATTCTATATCGACAAAGCACTCCCCGGCTTTTTCCGGAAGCCTGCCCTCGGTTGCCGTAAGCTGATTCATAGTCGGCGAAATGGATTCCAGGCGCAGTGCGCTCTGTATCTCCTCGCCGCAGAGCACGTCAGTCATATAGCCCGGCTCCACCGCGGCTACCCCGTCCACCTGCGACAACGCCTCTATGTCGTCCTCCGTCAGTCCGAGCGTTCCGATTACCTTTAAATCCATCAGTCTGTGCTCATCAAAATATTCATCGCCGGAATACCGCATATCGGGCGCCGCCGACTGAATCCCCGAATAAAAAGCCACGCCAAGCGCCACAATGAGCAAAATGGAAAGGAAACGGTTGAGGCTTTTGCGGATTTCCATATAAAAATCTTTTCTAAGTGCCCTCTTTTTCATAAAAACTCCCCGCTATCCTGCCGTTTTATCATCACGTCCTGTACCGCAGACAACCGGTGTCTGCAACCGGTACGGACGCTTTTATCTTACCACTCAATATCTGCCACAGACATCGGCGCTTCGTTCATCCGCATCTGCGCAACCTTTCCGTTTTTAATCTGAATCACGCGGTCCGCCATCGGCGCGATCGCCGAGTTGTGCGTGATAACGATCACGGTCATGCCCTTTTCCCGGCACATATCCTGCAATAATTTGAGAATCGCCTTTCCGGTCTGGTAATCCAGCGCGCCGGTCGGCTCATCGCAGAGCAGAAGCTTTGGGTTCTTCGCCAGCGCGCGCGCAATCGACACGCGCTGCTGCTCGCCGCCGGAAAGCTGCGCCGGAAAGTTTTTCAGCCGGTTCCCCAGACCCACTTCCTCCAGCACATCCTGCGCCTTTAACGGGTGCTTGCAAATCTGCAGCGCCAGCTCCACATTCTCCAGCGCGGTAAGATTGGGAATCAGATTATAAAACTGGAACACGAACCCGATATCATCCCGCCGGTAGCCGGTCAGCCTGCGCGGCGAATATTTTGCGATATCCTCGCCGTCCACCAGCACCTGCCCCTTCGTGGCTGTATCCATCCCGCCCAGGATATTCAGCACCGTCGTTTTCCCGGCGCCGCTCGGTCCGACAATCACGACAAATTCTCCTTTGGATATGGAAAACTCTATGCCGTCCACCGCGCGGATTTCCACCTCGCCCATTTTGTAGACCTTCGATACATTTTTCAGTTGTACAAAATTTTCCATACTCCGGTTCCTTTCTGTCTTCCCTGCCGCCGTCCCATCTGCAGCGGTATCTGTCTGCTGTCCGCAAAAAACTGCCATCTGAAAGGCATACGACGGACATATATAATCATTTTATCATACATTCCGTGGAAATTCTCTAAAAAAATGATGAAATTTAAGCTGCTCACATTTAATGCCGGAAAATAATGACAGAAGTGCAGATTGGGTATATAATAGCCATACAGCAAAATGATAACGATTTTTATGGAGGCGAAATTTATGTGGTTATTATTTGCGTTACTGTCTGCTGTTTTTGCCGCGCTTACTTCTATCCTTGCCAAGGTCGGCATTGACGGCGTAAATTCAAATCTTGCAACGGCAATCCGTACCGTCGTGGTGGTCATCATGGCATGGGGAATGGTTTTTCTTACACATGCCCAGGGCGGTCTTGCCACAATCAGCAGAAAAAGCTGGATTTTCCTTATTCTGTCCGGGCTCGCGACAGGCGCTTCCTGGCTCTGCTATTATTACGCCCTGCAGATTGGCGATGCATCCAAGGTTGTCCCCATTGACAAGCTGAGCGTCGTCATCACGCTGATACTCGCTTTTCTGTTTCTGCACGAGGAATTTACCGCAAAATCACTCATCGGCTGCGTACTGATTGGCGCCGGAACGCTCCTGATGGTCGTTTAATGCAACCGTCCCGCCCGGCATCTCATATTTGTTCTGCGCAGATGCCGGCAGGCTTTTTGATATTTTAAGGGGGATATTTTATGGCAAAAGAGGTTAAGACGAATGCCATGCGCATTCTGGAAAAAAATAAGGTTCCGTATGAGCTGCTCACCTACGAATGCGACGAGTTTATTGATGGTCTGCACACGGCGGCGCTGACCGGCGCTCCGGTGGAGGCTTCCTTTAAGACGCTTGTCGCCCAGGGAAAAAGCAGGGCGTACTACGTTTTTGTCCTGCCAATCGCAGAGGAAGTCGATTTAAAGAAAGCGGCAAAAGCGGCTGGCGAAAAATCTATGGAAATGATACATGTAAAGGACATCACGCCCATCACCGGCTACGTGCGCGGCGGCTGCACAGCTATCGGCATGAAAAAGCAGTTTCCGGTATTCCTGCAGGAATGCGCCCAAAATTTCGACCAGATTTATGTGAGCGGCGGAAAAATCGGCGCAACTATAAAGCTTGCCCCGCAGGACTTCGTGAAAGTAACGCGGGCTGAATATGCCGATTTTACATAATTGCTGTTGCGGCAGGTGTGATATGTCATCTCATCTGCAAATGGCTGGATGGCAAAATTAACGGTAACCAACCTAAGTAACAGAAAAACCGGAGAGCCGCCACTCTCCGGTTTTTCGTTTGGAATTCTGTAGACTTTTTACTCACATTTCTTCATGTCATAATTATTATAACACATTTTTCTGCTTTTTCAAGTGTTTTATAAAATTATTTTGTTACAATATTTACATAGTATGCTTGTCTTTTTGTGTTTTTGGAATCTATTTCCTGCTATAATATATCTTTCTTTTTATATTTCCAGAATCCGGCAATAATTCCCACGGCCATATATACTATCCCCAGTGCAACCAGTCCGCCGTCCAGCGCTGCCTGCGGAATAATCTCTGCCCCATCCGCATAAGCATACGGCGTGATATATCTGACAAAACCTGCTTTTTCTGTAATATTTCCTGCTATTCCAAGAAAATACAGTACAAATGCGATTGCCATCCCGATGGTTCCGCCCCCTTTCCGCAGAAACGCGGATACTCCGAAGCAGATACCGGCGATTTCAAGCTGCATGACAAACTGTGCCAGATGATAGAGCGCGAAGGGTTTCCACTGTGGAAATTCCCCGATAACCGGAAACGACGCCAGCGCAAAAAGCAGAACCAGCACATTAAAGCAAAGAAGCAGAACGGCAGCCGCCGCAAGCTTCCAGATGCACACGCTGCTTCTGCTGACCGGATACGTAAGCAGTGTCTCTGCCGTGTGCTGTTCCTCTTCTTTGGAAAGCATCCCGCATCCCAGAATTGCCGCGTAAAACATCCCGCCGATGCCGAGCATAAATCCGGCGTATATCCCATAAAATCCGGTAATCTCGCCATAATCCAGCCTGTCCATGCCAAATATGGAAACAATTCCGCCCAGTCCCTGTATCATTGCCCGTATCGGCTCAAGCTGTGCCTTCAGTTCCGGGAACAGCATCAGACAGAAGACAATCATAATCCCCACCGCAAAGCTCCAGAGCAGCATCGCCTTCCATCCCTGTTTCAATTCGTGTTTCAGCAAAAACATATGCCATCCTCCCTCTCCGGCACCTCCGTCATTACAAAAGCGCCTGCCGGATATTCCATCTTTTTCACACCGATGCAGTATTCTTTGCATCATAAAAATGCAGAAAAACATCCTCCAGCGGCGGCTCCGTGATCGTCAGATCCGTCACCGGCAGCCCCTGAAGAGCCGCGATCAGCTCCTGCGCCGGACCGCTGTACAGAAATGATATGCCATCCCCCGTCTTCTGCGGATTGCGCATCACAATTCCTGCCACTTCCTCCACGCCATGTATCGTCACCCTTTTCATCGCCGAGCTGCAGATGTTTGTCACATCATCGCATACCACCAGGCTGCCGTCCCGTATCACCGCCGCGCGGCTGCAATATTTCTGTATCTCGCTGAGCACATGCGACGACAGAAAAATCGTGGCGCCCTCCCGGTTCTTTTCCTGCAGAAGCGCAAAAAATTCCTTCTGCATCAGCGGGTCAAGCCCGCTGGTCGGCTCATCCAGCACATAAAGCTTTGCCGTGTGCTGAAACGCACATACGATACTCAGCTTTTTCCGGTTTCCCAGAGAAAGCTCCCGCACGCGCTTTTCGGCATCCAGCTTAAGCCGCCCGCAGAGCGCTTCCGCGGCGCTGCGGCAGTCCTGCCGGTAAAAGGAGGCGGCAAACTGCAGAGCCTCCCGCACTCTCATGCCTCCGTAAAAAGCAGGCTCCGACGGCAGATAGCCCACCCGGCGCAGAATCTCTGTCTTTTCCTTCTGTATGGATTTTCCAAACAGCTCCGCCGTCCCGCTATCCGGCTGCAAAAGCCCAAGCATACTGCGGATAGTCGTGCTTTTTCCGGCGCCGTTTGGTCCGATAAATCCAAAAATTTCTCCCTCCTGCACCTGCAGGGACAGATTTTCGATGCCCCGGTGCTTCCCATAGTATTTTGTGAGGTTACAAAGTCTGATTATCTCTGCCATCCCGTCCCGTTCTCCCTTCTGGGTTCATTTTAACCGCATTGACCGTTTTGGGCAAGCCCCCGCTCTGAAATTCTCAAGTAAATTTCCCGGCTCATTACTGAAAATGGAGCCAGCAGAAACGCCGGCGCATTACTGCAGACAGAATCAGCCGCGTTCTTTACTCCCGCTGCCGGGCTTTGCTGACCGCCAGCGTCACGCAGAAGCACGCTGCGGCAAACAAAAGCTGGATTGCAAGCCCCTGCAGGATATTCTGCCGCATTTCTGCGGTCAGATGCTCATAATCTCCCAGAATGCCGTTAATCCTGGAGTACCAGTATGTCGGCGTGAAACCGGCAACCATTTTCACCCCATTGCCAAGCATTTCAATCGGAACAAAGATACCTCCGATAAAGCAGAGTCCCAGAGATACCACATTATTGATACCGTTTAGTGCATTTACCGAGTTTACCACTGTTCCGCAGAGATACGCCAGCGTCATCGCCACTACCATGCAGGCAAGGCTGTTCAGCAGATACCAGAAGCAGTTCGGCGAGGTGAATGCGCCGCCCCGGTACAGAGCCGCCTGCACCGCCACGCAGATCCCCCACACTGCCATTCCCACCAGCAGGAAGGACGCGGTTGCCGCCATATTCTGTCTGAGCAGCGACACTGACGAACAGGTCATGCGGCGCCTTATTTCTTTCTTCTTAAACGTCATGACCACAGAGCTTAAACACATAATAATTCCGGTAAGCATTGCATACGGAAGATAGGCAAAATAATAATTATAGTCCGCCCGCTGCCCGCCGTTTCCGTTAATATCAAGCAGCGTTACCTGTCCTTTCTTTTCCGAAAGTGCCAGCGCCTTTTCACAGGATTCTTCAAAGGAAAATCCGCCCGTCTGGTAAACCCGTATCTGGTTCAGCAGGGAATTGATTTTGGCATCCAGATAAAATCCTGTAGAAGATCCGGGCACCTTTATTGTCTGTACTGCAGCCTCACCGTTTTCAAACGCCGCCTGCGTTCCCTGCGGCACAATCAGCACATAACTGATGTTGCGGTAAAACAGCTCCTCCTGTATGGTCTGCTCATCATCCGCAATCTCCACCAGCTTCTGCTCCCGCTGAATGTAACTTTTTAATGTGTCCCCCAGGGCGCCGCCCTCGCGGTCAATCACCGCCACCGCCAGCTTTACCGCCGCAAAATTCCCCGTCACGCCCGTGTCGCCGAGACTTTTCTGAATCGCCACGGAAATGCCTATAAAAATGCAGACATACATTAGCATGATGCCGATATTGCGTTTTATGATATTTCCATACCCCTTAAATACTCTCATAGCGTTCCCTCCTCAGTGTCAGCCATGCCGCCGCCAGCAGAAGCACAGTGATTGCCGCCAGAAGCAGCAGATTCGTGCGGTACCTCGCCGGGTTGTCGTACACCGACACGCTGTAAAACGCATCCGCAATCAGCGCCGCCGGATTGATGCGGTTTATAACAGGGCAGTGATGCTCCACGATATCCTTCATGTTTCCCATCATCAGCCCGGCAAGAAAACTCATCAGCAAAGAGGAAACCACCAGAATCGCAATCTTAAAGCCCTCCGCCATACGTCTTCCGCCGAGAAACATTCCGTACGCCACTCCGGTCAGACTCCCCAGCACGCAGACCGGCAGCAGAAGTATCCATTTTTTCCCGAAGGAAATGCCAAGTGCATACATATACAGAAGCAGAATGCAGACACAGAAAAACTGTACCGTAAAACATGCCAGCGTCTCCGCCAGAAGCATCTGCAGGCGGTCCGCCGGAGCAGCGCTTCTTCTTGCCGCCAGCGGAGACTGGTCCGCGCGCATATCGATAGCGGCCACCATTCCCAGAAAGCCTCCAAACAGGCAGGTCATTCCGACCAGCGCAAAAAAGTATGCTATATTATCGTCCGTCGTCTCCCCAAGCATGTTCACAGACTGCGTCATTTCCCGGTAATCCGTCATTGCCGCAATCGCCGCCGGAAGCTTCAGCGGATTATTTTTCCCGATATCTGTCAGCATCTGCTCATTTTCCAGATACCCCTCCAGCAGCGCCTCCAGAATGCTCTCATTCATATTGGAAGCGGAAACCGTCAGCTCCGGCTCCTTTCTGCTGTAAAAAATTCCCTTCACCCCGCCGTTTTTCAGCGCTTCCTCCGCCTGCGCGCCCTCCATTTCCGTGAGAACAAGCAGGTCGCCGTCCAGCGCGTCAAGAAATGTCTCAAACGCAGTATTGTTTTCTGAGACAAGCGCTACCGGAATTTTCTGCATCTGCTCAACATCAATTCCGCTGCCAAATGTCACATAAAAAAATGTCGCCATAATCAGCGGAAACAGAATCGACCAGAAAATTTCCTCTTTGCTGCGGATATTCCGTTTCAGACTGCTGATATATAATCGTCCCATATCCATCCCCCTAATCCCTTAGTTCCTTTCCGGTGATTTCCAGAAATACATCGTTTAAGGTCGGCAGCTCCGAAAGCACTCTGCCGAACGCCACCTCCTGCTCCTGCAGGTAATTCAGAAGCCGCACCAGGTTATGCCGGGCACTGGTACATTTCACAGTCAGCATGTTTTTCTCATCATAGTACGTCTCAAACACATGCGGCAGCCCCCTTATCTCCTCCAGCTGCGCTTCCGTCAGAGCGATTCCTTCTATTATAATAGTCTCTCCGGTCTTAATCATGCGCTTCAGTTCCTCGGCCGTCCCCGTCGCAATGCTGCGCCCGTGATCCATAATCATGATGCGGCTGCAGATTTGCTCTACCTCCTCCATATAATGGGAAGTGTAAATAACCGTCGCGCCCTTTCTATTCAGCTCCTGGATACCCTCCAGAATCCGGTTCCGGCTCTGGGGGTCCACCGCCACCGTCGGCTCATCCATAATAATCAGACGCGGCTGGTGCGCAATTCCGCAGGCGATGTTCAGCCTGCGCAGCAGACCTCCGGAAAGCTTTCTCGGAAACATTTTCCGGTAATCCTCCAGCCCGGTGAAGGCAATCGCCTCCTCCGTCAGACGCTTCCGCTCTTCCCGGTTCTTCACATACAGACCACAGAAATAATCGATGTTTTCCAGGACAGTCATCTGCTCAAATACCGCGACATTCTGCGGGACCACCCCGATCTGCCGCTTCAAATCATAGCTGTCGGGATGCATCTCCTCCCCGAATACCGTAATGGTTCCCTTATCATACTTCAGCAGCGCCAGCAGACAGTTGATTGCCGTCGTTTTTCCGGAACCGTTCGGTCCGAGCAGACCAAAAATCTCGCCCTCACGGATGTCCAGATTAAAGTGGTCCAGCGCCACCAGATTTCCATATCGTTTTACCAGATTTTCAATATGTATCATATTTACCTCCCTTTTCCGGCAGATGAAGCTGCACTGCTGTATCACAGCCATAATGGTTCAGATGAAGCTGCATTTCGCCGCAGCGCAGCCGGAGCCGTTATCAGAATCATCTATCTTTATCATACCTGGATCCTGCCGGTTTTAAAAGTGTCCGATGTCAGTAATTAACATGACATTTGTCATTAACGACACCTGCCGGAGCGTAAGAATGTGATGGAACTTTACCGGAAAATGTGCTACACTTTGGGTGCGGACATCCGCAGAAAGGTATCCCATATGAATTATCTGACCGATTGCTGCGTCCTGCTGCTGTACTGCTTCTGCAGCCTGCTTTTTTTACCGCTGGATACTGCCTTTATAGCCGCCTTTTTCCTGGCTGTCAGTATCAGCATGTTTTTATATGTATATCCGGATTTCCGGGTGCGGTGCCTCGTCACTGCCGGATATGCAGCAACGCTGTTTTTATCAGCGCCGCTCATCCGGTTTCTGCCGCTGGTTCTGTACACGTTCTATTTTCCGTGGCAGGAGAAGCCATCCCTGGCGCATCCTTTTCATAAGGAACCTGCCGGGCAGGAAAACGCTCCCTCTGCCGGGCGTCCCCGGTGCGCTGCGGCGGCTTTCGCGGCGGCGTATCTTTCCGGGGTCCCGGTCTGGGCGGCAGCGTATCTTCCCGGAGCGGCAGCTCTTGCCGGGCTCATATTCCAGACGGTTCCTCTCCGCAGACTGCCGCTTTTATTTTTTACCGGCACCGGCTGTCTGCTTTCCATCCTGCTGCGCCGGAAAACGGATTCTTACGAAACGCTGGTCGCCGTCTATCGCAAAACGCGCGACGATGATACGGAGATAAAGCTGCTTTTGCAGGAGAAGAACCAGTCGCTTCTGGAAAAGCAGGATTACGAAATTTATGCCGCGACCCTTAACGAGCGCAACCGCATTGCGCGGGAAATCCACGACAATGTCGGACATATGCTCACCCGTTCCATTCTGATGGTGGGCGCGCTGAAAACCGTCAATAAAAACGACACGCTGTCCGTGCCGCTCTGCCAGCTCGATGAGACGCTGAATCTCGCCATGAACAGCATCCGGGAAAGCGTCCACGACCTGCACGACCGCTCGATAAACCTGGAGGGCTCGCTGCGCACTCTGGCGGATGATTTCACCTTCTGCCCGGTATCCCTGCAATATGATATGTCCGCCGATGTCCCGGCAGATATAAAATACTGTTTTATCGCCGTCGTCAAAGAGGCTCTGGTAAATATTTCCCGGCACAGCAATGCCTCCGCCGCCCGCATTCTGGCGCAGGAGCATCCTGCCTTTTACCGCCTGTCTGTTTCCGACAATGGAACCGGCAACAGTAAAACAGACGCATACGGCGCCGGCGGCATCGGTCTTATAAATATGCAGAGCCGGGTGGCGTCTCTTAAGGGAACGCTGCAGATTTTCCGGAATCGCGGCTTCTGCGTTTTTATTACGATTCCAAAAAACATCACATAAAGGAATAAGCACGAAATGAACATTTTACTGATTGACGACGACGCGCTCGTCACCACCGCCCTGAAAACGATTCTGGAAACAGACGGAGAAATAAAGGTCATCGGAACCGGAAGCAGCGGACGGGAGGCTGTTGCACTGTACGCCCGGCTGCAGCCGGATATTCTTCTGATGGACATCCGCATGAAGGATATGGACGGCATCGACGCCTCCGCGGAAATTCTGCGGCAGTTTCCCCACGCAAAAATCCTGCTTCTGACCACCTTTTCTGACGATGAGTACATCATCCGCGCTCTGAAGACCGGTACCAGAGGCTATCTTCTGAAACAGGATTACGCCAGTATCCTTCCGGCAATCCATGCGGTCTGCAACGGGCAGACCGTTTTCGGCAGCGAGATTATCCACCGGGTTCCGGAGCTTCTCCAGCAGAAAAAGCCCTTTGACTATCAGAAATATGGGATTGGGCAGAAAGAATTTGAAATTATCAAAGCCGTCGCCAACGGATATTCCAACCGCGAAATTGCGGACAAACTGTTTCTGGGGGAAGGTACCGTGCGCAATTATTTAAGCACGATTCTGGACAAGCTGAACCTGCGCGACCGCACGCAGCTTGCCATATTTTATTATCAGCATCTATAAGAAAGGAACATTATTATGAAATCATCAAACGATTTGCGCACTCTGCTGCGCTCTGTCGACCACAAAAGCTACCCGGCATACAAATCTCTTGGCGGAAGCTGGCAGTTCCCGCTGTACACGCTGGTCATCGACCATGTGCAGGGCGACCCGTTTGCGTCGCCGTCTGCCCTGCATGCGGAAATTCCGCTTGCGCGCGCCGGTTTTCCCGGAGAATATTATAAAAAAGATTGTATGCGCATCGCGCTGCAGGACTTTCTCACCCGACAGCTCGCGAAACAATTTGAGGCTTTTAATTTCAAAGCGAAGGGCTCCGGCAAAAGCGGTCTTTTATCCATCAGCCGCTGCGGACAGGAGGTGCTGGAGCGCAGCGCCTGCCAGATAACGGCGGACAGGCTGATTGTGCGCTTCCATGTGGGCTTTCCCGCCTTCGGACGCACCATCAACGCAGGCGAGCTGGAAAAAATCCTGTTTGAGTTTCTGCCCCGCTGCATGGAAAGCAGTCTCTATTTTCAGAAACTGGATAAGCAGAAGGTACAACAGGCTGTATTTCTTGCCGAGGACCAGGAAGAAATCCGCAGCCTTTTAAAGCAGAAGAAACTGGTGGCTTTTCTGGCGGACGGCTCTATTCTTCCGCGCAAAAGCGGTATCTCCGAGCTTCCGATGAAGGACTGCGTGCCGTTTGCCTCGCCGGAATCCATGCGGCAGACGCTTCAGCTCCCGCATCGCGGAAGCATCACCGGCATGGCGATCCCGCAGGGCATCACACTGATTGTGGGAGGCGGCTATCACGGAAAATCCACCCTTCTTGAGGCAATCCAGTCGGGTATTTACAATCACATTGCCGGAGACGGCAGGGAATATGTCATCACAGACGATACCGCCGTAAAGCTGCGCGCCGAGGACGGGCGCTGCGTGCGCAATGTTGACATTTCGCTGTTTATCAATGATTTGCCGAACGGAAAGGACACCACCGTCTTTTCTACGGAGGACGCCAGCGGAAGCACCTCGCAGGCTGCCGCCGTCATGGAAAGCATCGAAGCGGGCGCGCGTCTCTTTCTGATTGATGAAGATACCTCCGCCACCAATTTCATGGTACGCGATGATTTTATGCAGCAGGTAATCAGCCGCAAAAAGGAGCCCATCACGCCCTTTATTGAGCGCGTGGGCGACCTCTATAAAAAGACCGGCGTCTCCACGATTATGGTTGCGGGCAGTTCCGGCGCATTTTTCTATATCGCCGACCATATCCTGCAGATGGACTGCTACCATACCCGCGATATCACCGCTTCCGTAAAAGCGCTCTGCGAGCAGCGCAAAGCGCCGGAAACGCAGGCTCCCCATTTTCCGGAAGCGCTGTGTCTGGATGCTCCCATTTCTGCAGGCGTACGCTCTGGTGATGCGCAGACTGCCGGCACACTGACTGCCCAGACGGCAAATGCCAAAAGCGCCGGTACCCGGATCGCAGGGTCTTCCGGTGCGCAGTCCCCGCAAATCCGCCTCCACCGAATCCTTCCGGCATACCGCCGCACGGAGCATGCGCACCGCGGCGGGCACGGTAATGCGGGACGCGGCGGCGCTTCCGCCGGAAAATACGAGCACATGAAGGTAAAGTCCTCCGGGCTGGAATCCTTCTCGCTTGACAAAGAGACCGTAAACGTGCGCTATCTGGAGCAGCTCACCGACAACGAGCAGGTGACGGCGCTTGCTTACCTGCTGCGCTTCGGTCTGGAGCAGGTATCAGACGGCAAAAAAACTGTGCAGGAAAGCGTACAGCTTATTATGGATACGCTCCGCGAAAAAGGCTGGCAGGCATTCTGCAGCTCCTATGTACCCTGCGGTCTTGCCGTTCCGCGGGCGCAGGAGCTCTTTGCGTGCTTCAACCGTTTCCGTGGATAAATACGTATCTCCGGACGCTGACGGCGCGTTTTCTCCACAATCGGCGGCGCAAAACCGCCGGAGCCCCTGCTGATACACCATGCAAAACAGTTTTGACAGCGCAAAAGCGGCAATGGAAAACACTTTTGATAGAATTTATATGCTCCGTATTATAGAATGCAGCCAGGAGGAATGTGAAATGGAAATCGGCACGCAGATCAAAAAATACAGACTGGCATCGGAAATGTCCCAGGAGGAGCTGGCGGAAAAAATATATGTCACGCGCCAGACTATCTCCAACTGGGAAAACGGCAGAAACTACCCCGATGTAAAAAGTCTCTTACTGCTGAGTTCTCTCTTCAACATTTCTCTGGACATTCTTGTGAAGGGAGATATAGAAGAAATGAAAGAAAAAATTAATGAGGAGGATATCCGGAGGCTGAACAATGATGGAAAAATTTATGCCGTTCTGCTTTTTATAACCGTATTGTCCATAGCCCCGCTGTTTCTGTTCCTGCACATTGCCGGTATTGCCATCTGGGCAGGCATCTATGCCGTTACCATGTTCTATGCACACCGGATTGAGAAGCAGAAAAAAGCCCACGATATCCAAACCTACAAGGAGATTGTCGCGTTTTCGGAAGGGCGCGGTCTGAGCGAGCTGGAAAAACGCTGCGAAAAGGCAAAATATCCTTATCAGAAAGTCATTCTGGTGATTTCAGTCGCTCTTGCCGCTTTTGTAGTTGTCTATCTTATGATGCATTTTCTCGCTCCGCTGGCGGGCTGAAATTACTGCATACCTGCTATGCGGGCGGTTGATATCCCGTGTATCCCGTGCGCTTTGCACACCCGGCAAGGTCGACGTCCCGCATAATATGTGCAACAGCCCGGCCACGCGCGCTGCATGACCGGGCTGTTGCTGATTATACTGCATCCCTTATCTTTGGCAGCTTTTGCATCGCCAGAAGCCGCCCATCAGAACCACCGTGTCATCGGCAGCTCATTATTAATCCCTTTTGTAAACAAAATCTGATGAATATCAATAATTCCGTTGTGGAAGGTTGCGGCGCAGGCGGAGAGGTATAAATCCCACATGCGCACAAAACGCTCGTCAAACATCTGGCGCACCTCGTCGATGTGCTCCCGGAAATTTTTCTCCCAGCAGAGCAGCGTGCGGTTATAATGCAGGCGCAGGTTTTCCACGTCCAGCGTATGGAAATTATCCTCCGCCGCACAAGAGAGCATTTCGCGCAGGCTCGGCACCATGCCGCCCGGAAAGATATATTTCTTAATCCACGCATCGCCCGGATGCTCCTTTAACGCGCTGATAAAATGCAAAAGATACAGTCCGCCATTTTTCAGCACCCTGCTCACGCAGTCATTGAAAAGCTGATAGTTTTCTCTTCCGACATGCTCAACCATTCCCACGCTCACCACGCGGTCAAACTGCCTTCCCAGCCCCGGCAAATCGCGGTAATCCATCAGCTTCACCTCAAGATAATCCTCCAGCCCTTCGTCTTTGATGGTCTGCTGGAATTTCACATACTGTTCGTTGCTCAAGGTAATTCCAAGCCCTTTGATTTTATACTTTTTCGCCGCCTCAATCAGCAGAAATCCCCAACCGCAGCCAATATCCAGAAGTGTCATTCCTTCCTTCAGATAAAGCTTTTGCAGAATATAATCCACCTTGTTTTTCTGCGCCTGATATAAAGAATCGTCCGGATTTTTAAAGTACGCGCAGGAATAGCTCATGGTTTTGTCCAGCCATAAGCTGTAGAAATCATTTCCAATATCGTAATGGCTGCTCACTTCCTGCTTCTGCTGCTTTTTGGTAACGGAAGAATGTATGATTTTCTTCAGCGCTTTCTCATCTGTTGAAAACTTTCCCATCTGCCCCAGAAAGCAGTCCAGCGCTTCATATAAGTTTCCTTCAATCTCCAGGTCTCCATCCATATACGCCTCGCCGAGCGCAATCGATGTGCTGCGCAGTAAATCTGCTACTGGAATTGCTTTTTTGAAGCACACTGTAAATTCCGGCTCCCCAGTGCCAACCATATATTCGCTGTCGCTGAACTTAAGCCGGAAAGGGTGCTCATCAAACCGGTCCAGAAACTGGACCATTGCTTTTTCTTCTGCTTTTTCTAACATTAAGCTCCACCTCCGTCAATAAATTCAAATGAATTCTGTCTTAACCCTATATATTCTAACATTCCCATTTTTTTCATGTCATAGTCAAAACAGACAAACTTTTTTGCCGATAACATAGTCAAAACCAACAATTTTTCGGAAAGCCACAGGCTGCCCTGTTACCCTCTGTTTCTAAATTTTCTGTGAAGATTGACAGAACGTCTTGCAAGTATTTCCAAAACCTTTTATACTGGTTATATGTGGTCTGGAGGTGTTTCATGAAAGATTCATTTGAGGGGAGCCCGGCGCCGGAAAAACCGGTAAGCGACGGGGTTTCGAAGAAGACTGGCGGAAAGCAGAAAAAATTTCTGGCGAACGACCAGTATTTTACGATATGTATTTATGCACTTATTGTGGTGGCTATCAGCGCGCTGATTGTCCGCGTCGTAATGACGCCGCACGCGGTATCAAGCACCGTAAACGACATTGTAAATATTCTGATGCCGTTTCTTCTGGGTACTCTGATTGCGTTTATTCTGAATCCGCTGATTAAATGGCTGATAAAGCTGCTTTCCGGTCCATGCCGGATCAAAAGTCAGAAGGTATGCAAATTTACCGCTATCATCCTTGCCTATCTGCTGGTGCTTGGCGTTATCGTAATCTGTATCCTTTATATTGTTCCGCAGGTCGTTGTCAGTCTCACAGAGATTGTTGCCAATATTCCAAAGCTCTACGAAATGACATATGATTTTTTTGATAATCTGCAGGACCGTTTTCCGAACGCGGATGTTTCCGAGCTTCAGAAAATTGTCGACGATATCCTGCCGGATTTCGTCAATACCCTGAAAAACTTTGTCAGCGGTCTGATTCCTGCAGTTTACAATATGTCCGTTTCCATAGCAAAGGGTCTGGTAAATTTTGTAATTGCCATTATTGTTTCTGTCTATATGCTGACGGACAAAAAGGATTTGAAGCGCTCCATGAAACGGATACTGTACTGCTTTGTACCGGTGGATTATATTCCTAAAACGCTGGAGATTCTTTCCGAATGCAACAGCATCTTCACAAACTTTATTGTGGGAAAAGCGATTGATTCGACCATCATCGGCGTTCTCTGTTTTATACTGATGAGCATTTTCAGTATGCCGTACGCACTGCTTATCAGTGTGATTGTCGGCATTACGAATATGATTCCGTACTTCGGACCGTTTATCGGAGCCGTTCCCGGCGTCATTATCCTGCTCATCATCGACCCGCTGACAGCGCTCGGCTTCGCGGTGCTGATTTTCCTGCTGCAGCAGTTTGACGGTCTGTACCTCGGTCCGAAAATTCTCGGCGATACAGTGGGCTTAAAGCCCCTGTGGATTATCATTTCCATCACCGTCGGCGGAAGCCTGGCAGGCGTGCTCGGCATGTTCCTCAGTGTTCCGGTGGTAGCGGTTCTGCGTTATCTGCTGAATCTGTACCTCGAATACCGGCTGGAAAAACGTCATATAACCCTGCAATGATTGCAGGAATGCACAGCGCGTCGCAATCCGCAAGCGTCATCGTCCAAAGTTTTCGTTCGCAACACCAAATAATCGAGCGGGGGCTATTTCTTCCCCCGCTCTCCCTGTAATATTTTTGAAACCTCCTGGAAGGATTTCCTGGCAGCAGACAGTTGTTTGCTGCCTATTTGTTTGTCGTATAAAAGCAGCCCCAGGCTCCGTCTGATTTTTCCCGTTTTCATATGCAGGTTCCTCTACCGGTTTCTTCTATATATAATATATGCCGCTTTGCGTCTATTGCTCTTTGGGAATTGCCGCGGTATCCCCGGCGTTTTCCACACGCCCGTCTGCTCCCGGCGCAATTATCATTTTGCAGATGGGATTTCCCTTCGCAGAAAATTTTTCTTCATACTCGGTCATCACGTTTCCCTGCGAAAGCTGCTCGTCCCCGTGCAAATCATATGTGAACTGCTTCAGCATCCAGCCCGCCGGTCCGGTTTCCTTCATGGAGAAATCAAATAACCCACGGTTGTCAGTCTTAAACTCCACCATGCCATCCGGTGCCAGAATCTGTTCATACCGCTTTAGGAATTTCCCTGAAGTCAGTCTGCGGTCCGCATGACGTTCCTTCGGCCAGGGGTCCGAGAAATTCAGATAGATTTTCTCCACCTCGCCCTCCCCGAATACCTCCTGCAGCTCCCGCGCATCCATGCAGATAAACAACAGGTTCTCCGGTTTCTCCTCCTGCTTCTCCAGCTTTTCTACTGCCCGAAGAAGCACGCTTGTGTAGCGCTCGATGCCCACGTAATTAATTTCCGGGTGCATCGCCGCAAGCTGTGTCAAAAACTGACCCTTGCCCATCCCCACTTCGATGTGAACGGGATTCGTATTTCCAAAAAGCTTCTGCCAGCTTCCCCGCTGCTCCTTTGGGTTATGCACCACCAGGGCGCTGTCCGCGATTACCGCTTCCGCCCTCGGTATATTTCTAAGTCTCATATATCCTCCTTCCGGACTGCCGTCCGGCTCTGTCACGCTGTACAGCATGGATGTACATCCCCACCACACCACGCGGACCGGATGTGCCGCACTACACCCCCGCCACACCGCGCGGACCGGATGCGTCACACCACATTTCCGCCATGCCGTCCGGCTCAATATGCTGTGTCTCAAAATTTTACATATTTGTTACAATTCTATAATAAATTATGAACTGTGTCAACTGCATGACACTTAAATTTTGTCGGTCCATGTCACATCCACCTGTCCCGGAAGCGCCTCAAAATGTGATTTTTATTAGACCTGTCCAAAACGTTTGTTCTTGAAAAAAACTATGTAAACCACAAAAATGAGGGCAAATCGTGTGGATAATGTGGATAACCTCGTGCATAAGTCCATTTCATTGGATTTCTTATCCAGACGAATGTGGATAACTCTGGATAACTTTTCTTTCGATGTACGTGAAAAAATACACTTTCCGACAATTTTTGTTGATTTTGCCGAGTGACATAATTCTGTAAATATTTTTTTACATAATTTGAGAGACCCCTTGTAACAAGGGGCCTCCCGGATTTAAGGATATATGAACATTGTGTTACAATGAAGTAACCGTTTCAAACGGATTGTGCCTCTGCCTTGCGGCAGTACGGCTTTTTATATCCGGAGACATCTGCTATACTTCAAACAGCAGATCTCCATAGGACGGCATCGGCCATACCTCTTTATCCACGATCATTTCCAGCTTATCTACCGGTGCTCTCAGCTCCGCCATTACCGGAACAACTTCATCGTGGAAATATCTTGCCAGCTTCTCGCCCTCTTCCACAGAATCTGCAGCTTTGTCAGCCTCAATCAGCTTGCCCAGTGCAGCCTTTGCTTCCTCAAGCAAATCGCTTACCTGCTCCAGCAGTTCAACCTGCACCTTTGCTTTTCCGCCTGCTGCCGTCACTGCGTTGATAGTATCCGCAAGGCTCTTCGTATAGCCAATCACAGCCGGAATAATCTGCTTGCCGGCAATATCAATCATGGTCTTCGCCTCAATGTTGATTGCCTTTGCATATGTCTCATACTGGATTTCCGCGCGTGCCTGCAGCTCAACCTCGCTGTATACGCCGAATTTGCCAAACATTTTAATCGATTTATCCGTAACAAGCGCCGGAATCGCATCCACCATAGATTTCAGATTCGGCAGACCTCTTCTTTCCGCCTCTTCTACCCATTCCTCGGAATAGCCGTTGCCGTTGAAAATAATTCTCTGATGCTCTGTTGCATACTTCTTAATCAAATCATGTACGCAGGTATCGAAATCCTCCGCCTTTTCCAGCTCGTCGCACGCATCGGAGAATGCCTCGGCAACAATCGTGTTGAGCACGATGTTCGGAGATGCGATGGAATCTCTGGAACCAACCATACGGAATTCAAATTTATTTCCGGTAAACGCAAACGGTGAAGTTCTGTTTCTGTCTGTCGCGTCGCGTGAAAACTCCGGCAGAGTCTTTACGCCGGTGCTCAGCTTATCTCCCGTTTTGCTGTGCGTTGCACTTCCGGTATTTACAAGCTGCTCAATCACATCCTCCAACTGGTCTCCAAGGAAAATGGAGATAATTGCAGGCGGCGCCTCGTTTGCTCCAAGTCTGTGGTCATTTCCCACATCAGCCGCTGATTCACGCAGCAGATCTGCATGTTCGTCGACTGCCTTCAGAATACAGGTCAGAACCAGCAGGAACTGGATGTTCTCGTGCGGTGTTTTGCCAGGGTCGAGCAGGTTAATACCGTCGTCCGTGGTAATCGACCAGTTATTATGCTTACCGGAACCGTTCACGCCTGCAAACGGTTTCTCATGAAGCAGGCACTGCAGACCATGCTGGCACGCTACCTTTTTCAGTGTCTTCATAATCATCTGGTTATGGTCTACCGCAATGTTTGCCTCCGAGTAGATTGCCGCCAGCTCGTGCTGTGCCGGAGCAACCTCGTTGTGCTGCGTTTTCGCCGTTACGCCCAGCTTCCACAGCTCCTCGTTTACATCCTTCATGAAAGCGGCGATTCTCTGACGAATCGTTCCGAAATAATGGTCATCCAGCTCCTGTCCCTTCGGCGGCATCGCGCCAAACAGGGTACGGCCGGTAAAAATCAGGTCTTTTCTCTTTAAATATTTCTGCTTATCAACCAGGAAATATTCCTGCTCCGGTCCAACCGACGGCGTTACCTTCTTTGAAGTCGTATTGCCGAACAGACGGAGAAGTCTGAGTGACTGCTCATTAATCGCCTGCATGGAGCGCAGCAGCGGTGTCTTTTTATCAAGCGCCTCGCCCGTGTAGGAGCAGAACGCTGTCGGGATACACAGGATCGCGCCTGCCGCATCCTTTCTCACATATGCCGGAGACGTGCAGTCCCAGGCTGTATAGCCTCTCGCTTCAAAGGTCGCGCGCAGACCGCCCGACGGGAAGGAAGATGCATCCGGCTCGCCCTGAATCAGCTCCTTGCCGGAAAATTCCATTAATACGGTACCGTCCTCTCTCGGAGCGGTAATAAAGGAATCATGCTTTTCCGCCGTCACACCGGTAAGCGGCTGGAAAATATGGGTATAATGGGTTGCGCCCTTCTCCACAGCCCAGTTCTTCATCGCTTCCGCAATCACATCCGCGATGGTGGGGTCCAGCGCTTTCCCTTCCAGAATCGTCTTTTTCAGTTCTTTGTAAACCTTCTTCGGCAGACGTTCCTGCATGACTTTGTCGTTGAAAACGTCTTCGCCGAAAATTGCAGCTACATTTGTCACTTCACTCATAATCATATCCTCCTCATTTCCATTAAAGACCTAAGAGAATCTCACGAAGCTTTTTCCTTCGCGGCGTTCGCCAGATACATGCGCACACGCCCGCGCCCGGCTCATTGCCCGCGGGAATAAAAAAAGGCGCTCACATCTTCTGTGAACGCCTTTGTCCCCGATTCGTCTTATTTAGAACACCATAACCTTACTCTACTTCCGCAAAAAAAGCAAGTGTTTTTTTGTAATTTATTTATGGAATTAATAAATGTCTCTTATCAGTTTTTTGAATGGAAGTCATCCGACCGCTTTTTTGACACATATTATACCAGCAGCGTCAACGCCCTCTCCACGCTCTGTATGCAGACCTCCGTGTGCTCTCCGCCGTATTCCCCGTCGCGTGCCCACGGGACCGGCTCTTCCGAGGTCAGCACAATTTCGCGTCCGCGCGTCTGGAAGAAATATTTATCATCCGGCGTCTGCGACATCATTGCGCTTATGATTGCCTGCAGCTCCACAAGGTTTTTGGGCATCCGCACCAGCGTCAGCTCAAACATGCCGTCGTCCAGCTTAACGTCCTTCCCGGTGAGATTTTTGAAACCGCCCACGGATGTGGAATTAGTGACCATCCCGTAAATATAGTCTCCGCTGACCTCCGTCCCGTCGTCCACCTTCGCCGTCATATGATACGACTTGATGCTCGTCAGCTTTTTCGCTCCCTCCAGCACATACGCCATGTGACCGAGCGCATTTTTCAAATCCTGGCTCGTCTCATAAGATACATCGGTAAACAGCCCGAACGCCGCGACATAAACGAAATATCCGCCATTAAACCGCCCGATGTCGCAGGGAAATTCATTGAATTCCGTGATGCGCTTCGCCGCCTCCGTCATAACCTTCGGCAGCTTCAGGCTGTCTGCAAAATCGTTGGTGCTTCCCGCCGGGATATAGCCAACCGGACACTTTATTTCCGATTCCATCATCCCGCTTACCACCTCATCCAGCGTGCCATCCCCGCCGCTGCAGACCACCAGATCATAGAATCTTGCCATCTTTTCTACTTTATGTCTGGCGTCCCCGCGCTGCTGCGATATATAAATCGTTACATCATAACCTGCTTTAATAAAAACATCTGTCACATCCAGAAGATGGTTGCGGATGGTTCCCTTCCCGGATTTGGGATTTATAATCAGCAAAAGTCTCGTCATATGTCATCTCTCCCATTTATCACATAATGCATTTATCTGGTCGGCAAATTTTGCAAGGTCTTTATTCGCGCCGCCCTCATTATGCCGGATAACGGCAAGCAGGCGCTGCCCTGCTGCAAGCAGACGGTCAAATACCGTATTCTGACGGCTTCCGGCTGCGGCCGCCTTCTTCTGCGCCGGTACCGGCTGCGCCACCGTAACGAAACTTCCGGCGGCAAGGTCGTAGACCGTACCGCTGTAGGGCGCCATCGCCTTCATACCGGACGAGCTCTGGACACGCTCCGCAAACGACGTGCACGATGCATCCTCGCCATGTACCACAAATACCTGCTGCGGTCTCTGCTCAAACGCCAGAATCCAGGCAAGCAGCCCTTCCCGGTCCGCATGGCCGCTCACTCCGGCAAGCACGCGGATTTCCGCGCGCACCTCAATTTCCTCGCCGAACAGCTTTACCTGCTTCGCGCCCTCCACGATTGCGCGTCCGAGCGTGCCCACAGACTGATAGCCCACAAAGAGAATGGTACTCTCCGGTCTCCAGAGATTATGTTTTAAGTGATGTTTGATACGTCCCGCATCACACATGCCGCTGGCGGAAATAATCACCTTCGGATTTTCATCAAAGTTGATTGCCTTGGAATCATCGCTTGTCACCGCCGTTTTCAATCCCGGAAAGCTGATGGGATTGACACCCCTGTCAATCAGCGCCGACGCCTCGTCGTCAAAGTCCTCGTGCATCCGCTCCATGAAAATTTTTGTTGCCTCGACAGCCAGCGGGCTGTCTACATAGACCTCAAAGTTATCATGATTTTTTATCCGTTTTTCCTCTTTAATCTGACGGATAAAATACAGCATTTCCTGTGTTCTGCCGACAGCAAACGCCGGTATGACCACGTTTCCGCCGCGGTCGAAAGTTTTCTGGATAATTTCCGTGAGATCTGCAATGTAATCGGGACGCGGTCCGTGGCTGCGGTCCCCGTAGGTCGATTCCATTACCACGTAGTCGGCGTTCTTTATATAGTGCGGGTCGCGGATTATCGGCTGGTGCAGATTCCCGATGTCCCCGGAAAATACGATTTTTTTCTGAATGCCCTCCTCCGAAATCCAGACCTCGATGGATGAGGATCCAAGCAGATGTCCGGCGTCCACAAAGCGGATGGAAATGCCGTCCGCCACCGGAACAATCTCCTCATAGTCGCGCCCGACAAAGCATTTCAGCACGCCCTCCGCGTCCTCCACGGTGTACAGCGGAATATATTCTGCTTTTCCGGAACGTTTCGCTTTGCGGTTGCGCCATTCCGCCTCAAACATCTGGATATGCGCGCTGTCCCGCAGCATAATCCGGCACAGGCGCTCCGTCGCGCAGGTAGCAAAAATCTGTCCGCGAAATCCGTTTTTATAAAGCAGCGGCAGCTTGCCGGAATGGTCGATGTGCGCATGTGTGAGAAACACCATGTCAATATCCGCCGCGGCGACCGGCAGCGGAACATTTTCAAAACTGTTTATCCCCTGCTCCATGCCACAGTCAATCAGTATGTTTTTCCCGCAGGCCTCCAGAAACGTACAGCTTCCGGTAACCTCATGCGTTGCCCCGATAAATGTAAGCTTCAAACTTTGCATCCCCTCTCTGAGTAAATCTGTATTATCTATATAAAAATATGTCAGACCCTGGCATCATAAAAAAACAGGGTATACTTTTTCTTCAGTATACCCCATCTTCCACTGTTATGACAGTACTTTGTGACAGTTTATAAATTTTTCATCTTTTAGCGTAGCAGCCGGATACGCAGAGTCCGGCTTTCGCGCTTACAGATATGAACGTTCCGGACGGTTCCTCACACTCCACCGCCTTCACAACGGCCGCTGCTGTGTCCGCACAGCCGATATAATACCGCTGATGCCCCGGCGTTCCGATGCCGGACAGCTCCCCAGGCTGGGCATCGTCGATATTCCGTGGCAGTCCGATAAAACGGATGTGCTTCCATTCTTCCGCCAGATATTCCTTCAGCTCCGGCAGGGCGTCAGACCCCTCCGACGCTGCAAGCAGCAGATGTCCGTCAACAAAATATGTTTCGTCTCCCCGATTATGCTTCCTGCACTGTGTATAGTCTCTGCAGAGCAGACAGCGCATTTCGCAGTTTAAGTTTGCCGCATCCACTGTCAGATGACATGGCAGCTCCGGCAGGCACCGCTTTACGTTCATCATACATTCCTCCGTCTGCGGCTGTACGCCCCTGCTGCCAAAATAAAGCAGCAGCACACGCGCTTCCTCAGGTCCCGCCGCAAACACTTTTACAGTGAATCCCGCAAAGCATTCTTCATATCTTCCATCTACCTCGCAAAGCTCCGCCTTCTGCAGTACATCCGGCAAAGCTGTCCGGTTTTTGTTCTCCGGCAGCAGAATCTTGTCCACGACTGCCGTCCGGCAGATGTCCTCCGCCCGCTTTATGGTAAGCGGCTTTAAATCTGCAAGTATCAGAAGATGCAGACGCTCCGCTCTTGCCGATGCCGGGCACAATTCCCCGTCCGCGCCCTCACTTCCGGCACTTAAATACAGCATCTGCACGCCATCCTTTCCTTTTTCTGCGCCCATACTTGCGCTGAAGCATACTCCCTCTGACACAGGATGATAAAGAACACGATAATATTTTGCGTTCATTTCCGGTCTCCCCCTTATATTGTAATTAATATACTAAAATTTCCCGGCTCCCCGCCGGCTCTTTCCTGGGCGGCAAGCCGCACAGCCGGTAAAAGGTAATGTAAAATATCATATTTTGTATTTGAATCAGACATTTACCAGTTGCGCGCTGCCGCCAAAAATCACTTAAATCTGCAAACTATAGACCTCTGCCAGTTTGCTTTATCTGCTTTTCTATTCTTTTTCCAGTCGCCTTTGCGGGCATCACATATTAAAAATCTTAAACTCCCGGACGGGCATTATACCTATACATAAAATGTTAAAAATTACAGAATAGAAAAAGGTAAAAATAAAATTTACTGTGTTGCAGTACATGTTACGTGTATGTAGCACTGATGCTAATCGATGTACATGCTGCCGGATACAGTTCCGGCAGTTTCTGTTGTACTGCCTTTTTTCACTATATGAGACCCTCTGGCACGATAATACTGCCCTCTTTTAACAGCCACATCTTTAGAAGTATATACATAATTTGTATTACTTCCAGAACCTTCTTTGTATGTAACCGTCCACCAGTATCCGCCTTCCTTGCTTTCTAAATATATGTCTGCAATCACTGTATCACTTATACGATAGCAGGATGTACTAGCGATTACACGAACCTGTCCCGTACCGACTTCCTGAATCTCACATGAACCTGACGCAAGGTAAGTACCATATGGCTGAATTCCTGTATCTCCAGATTTTATTTGGATTGGTTCCAGTGTTGTGTGTACATCAAACGGAATGCATACCGCCAAAGCAGAATTTCCAAAACAAAAACACATCATTAAGCATACTATCGCTGCAATATGAATTTTCCTCTTTCCTATCCGAAGTCCCTCCCTTCTTTCTCCTTGGTATTTTACACTACATTTATATATACGCAGCACAAAATCCTATGTGACGCAAATATTCAATAAAAATTTATCTTTTCTATTATTTTCGTCAGCTCTTCTTGAGATAACACCCCATAAATAGTATATCGACAATTACCATACACTATCTGAGCAATATAGTCTTTTTCTCCCTCTGGTGTTAAAATTTCTGTGACCGATACATTTCCAAATTTTGATTCTACATCAAAGTTTTTTAAAACTTCCCCATCAAATATCTGTGATTTTTTTACCCGTTCGTTATTTTTTTCCATATCAACTGTTATTATAGTATCGCCATATTCATAAAACATCAATGCATATTCTGATGTATCATTTATAACATAATTATGAAACTGCATGCCTTTGGGCATATACGGAAACCATACTGAATGAATTCCTGTTTTGTCTAAAATATCTGCACATGCGTTCTCTAATTCCACGCCATATTCTCCAACTTCTTCATCATTCTCAACTCGTATTACAATTTCTTTCCCCTGCAGGAAATTCCATGCGTTCAACAGCCGGATGCGGTTTGCTTCGATTGTCATGCCTGCGCCAAACGCAATGACAAGTATCGCCGCCACGATACCTGCCCGGAGCAGCACCTTGCGGCTTTTTTTCCGCTTTGTCCGCCGCTCCCGTTCTTCTCTGCCAAGTCTGAGGGCTTCGCGGTCGTCCTCGGAAAGAAACATTTCCGCGCTTTTTGCATTCCTTTCGTCTTCCTCTGCAATCCGGCGCATCATGTCATCCATCATTTCCGGTGTGAGACGCACATCATCCAGAGAAGCATCCGCATTCAGCTCTGCCTCATATGCATCCGCTTCCTGTGATATCTTCTCCCAGATAAAATCTTCCGTTTTTTTGCCATCCATATCCGGATAATGACTGTTCTTCCTCATACAACCGTGAAGTCCCTTCTTGACTTTTCTCCTCAAGAGTATAAGATAATATTAACCATATTCTTTTTGGAGGATTTTTTATGAAACGTATCGTTTTAACCGGCGGCGGAACCGCCGGTCATGTTACACCCAATATTGCCCTCGTACCGCGTCTGCGCGAACTGGGCTACGATATCCAGTACATAGGTTCCTATGACGGTATCGAAAAAAAACTAATAGAAGAAATGGATATCCCGTATTACGGCATTTCTTCCGGTAAGCTCAGACGATATTTCGACCTGAAAAACTTTTCCGACCCTTTCCGTGTTATCAAAGGATACGCTGAGGCGAGAAGTATTTTGAAAAAGCTGAAACCGGATGTTCTTTTTTCAAAAGGCGGTTTTGTTGCTGTGCCGGTCGTTCTTGCCGCAAAGCACTGCCACATTCCGGTCATCATCCACGAATCCGACATGACGCCGGGACTTGCCAACAAGCTTGCAATTCCCTTTGCCACCAAAGTATGCTGCAATTTTCCGGAAACCCTGCAATATCTTCCGAAGGAAAAAGCAGTGCTCACCGGCTCTCCCATACGCGCAGAGCTGCACGCAGGCAACCGCATTGCCGCACTGGATTTCTGCGGATTTACCGCTGACAAACCGGTTCTGATGGTCATTGGCGGAAGCCTTGGCTCCGTCAACGTAAACAATGCTATCCGCGGCATTCTTCCAGAGCTTTTAAAGACCTTCCAGGTTATTCATCTTTGCGGAAAAGACAAACTTGAGCCTTCTCTGGAAAAAACGGAGGGTTATGTACAATTTGAATACATCAAAAAGGAGCTTGCCGACCTTTTCGCGCTTGCAGACGTTGTCGTCTCCCGCGCGGGAGCAAACGCCATCTGCGAGCTGCTGGAGCTCCGCAAGCCAGCCCTTCTGATTCCGCTTGGTTCAAATGCCAGCCGCGGCGACCAGATTTTAAATGCAGAATCCTTCAAACGCCAGGGCTTCTGTGAGGTACTCACCGAAGACAACCTGAACCCGCAGCTTCTGCTGGAAACAATACAAAAGCTTTATAACTCCAGAGCCGACTACATCCAGGCAATGGAAAAGAGCAGCCAGAGCAGCGCCATTGAAAAAATCACCGGTCTTGCCGAAGAAATTGCAAAACCACACTGATTTTACAAGTATTCATGATTGTCATAAATACTCGCTGCCGTACTTCTCTTTTATGTAATTCTTTGCTCTGTACATTCTTGCGCGAAGCGTTGCTGGCGAAATATCCAGCAGCTTCGCAGTCTCGTCATAACTCATATTCAGAACAAAAATGTAGTATATGACCTCAAACCAGAGTTCATTCGCTTCTTTCAGGTCTTCCAGCAACTGGCAGATAAACATCCTGTCTGCGCACTGCTTCTCCATATCTGCTGTATGTCCGGTTTCTTCCAGTACCTCTGCGGTACTTTCTACTGAAAATTCTCTTCTGGTACTGGCTTTTCTCCAATAGTCAATCAGCAGATTCTTCGCGACATGCAGCAGCCACGCTTTGATTCTGGTTTCATCTACTGTATCCATGACTCTGTAATAATGCAGAAATGTCTGCTGACATATTTCCGCTGCCAGTTCTTTATCTTTTGTCTGAGCCACCACAGATTTCATAACCAATGCGCCGTAACGCTTGTAATTTTCTGTAAATGTCTCGTGTTTCGTCATCTGTGCTTTTATCCTTCAGCAAACAATCTGAGAAGCTCTTCCCTGTCACTGTCTGTCAGTTTACCCGGTTTCCAGCCGATGCCGATTTTATCCTTCTGCCAGCGAGGAATCAGATGGATGTGGAAATGGAATACCGTCTGTCCCGCCGCTTCATGATTATTCTGAAGCACGTTGATTCCGTCGCAGTGAAGCGCCTTCTCCATCTTTTCCGCCATTTTCTTTGCAAGAACAAACGCCTTTCCAGCAAGCTCCTCCGGTATCTCGCAGATATCCGCAAAATGTTTCTTTGGAAGAATCAGCATGTGACCTTTTGCCGCCGGACCAACATCCAGAATTACCCGGAAATCCTCATCCTCATACAATGTCGCTGATGGTATTTCTCCTCCGGCAATTTTACAAAAAATACAATTCTCCGTCATATTTTTTCTCCTTTCACGTATTTATATTATATAAAGAATTTTCGTCCACTAAATCATATCACACATTTTTTATGTAAGAAAGGAGGAATCTCATGCAGTCTCCAGAAGAGTTTCAGACCCTGTTATCTGCTGTTTCCCATGAGATACGCAATCCCGTTACACTTATTAACAGCTACTTACAGTTAATGGCACAAAAGCATCCGGAAGTCTGCAGCTATCCGTACTGGAACACTGTCCAGCAGGAAATGGCGCATCTGAAAGCTCTTCTGGAGGATATCTCTTCCTACCAGAGCGCATACCGTCTGCATCCGGTGCCGACCGGCATGACCGCGTATCTTTCGGAATATACCGCATCACTTATGCCGGTAATTTCACAAAATGCTTCTGTTGCATTTTCCGCGGATATTGCCCCGGACCTTCCCGTATTGTCCATAGATACCGCACGGCTGCGCCAGGTACTGGACAACCTTATACGCAACGCGCTGGAAGCGCTCTCACTGTCTCCGGGACACATAGCATCCGCTGATGAGACGTCCCATCATACAGCCGGTCCGGATGATGCGCCGGCAGGTGACGCCTGTATGCTGTCACTCTCTGCCGCCATGCGCAAAGATTCCCTCTGTATTTCAATATGTGATAATGGCTGCGGCATTGACCCCGCATATCTGGATACCCTGTTCGACCCGTTTGTCACACATAAAACGGACGGTACCGGGCTCGGTCTTGCCATTTCCCGGCAGATTACAGAAGCGCACGGCGGTACCCTTACCTGTCTTTCCTGCGGACAGCCGACGGTGTTCGAAGTACGGCTGCCAGCAGAAATCCGCCGATAAAGCCGCCCAGATGCGCCATATGGTCCACACCCGCGTCCATAAAGCCCTGTGCCAGTGAAAGCACCGCCATCATGCACAGACCCCGGTTGTCAATCCCTTCCACTTTTCCGCGGTTCTTCACCACCAGCCAGACCAGGGCGCCGATTACGGCAAACACCGCTCCGGATGCCCCTGCGGATACCACCTGCCGCTCCATGCCTGTCAGAAATGACAGTACATTTCCTGCCACGCCGCCCGCCAGATATATCACAAGATAGCGGACCGGTCCGCTTCTTTCCTCCAGCATATCCCCGGCAAACCACAAAAGCAGCATATTATAAAACAAATGCTGCCATCCAAAGTGAAGAAACATACATGTAAAGAGCCGGTAATATTCTCCCTTCTGCGTAACATACGGCGGATACATGGCGCCATACGACAGCATCTGCTCCGCATCCAGTGTATCTCCACCCATAATCGTAATAATCAGAAAGACGGCTATGTTAATCAGAACCATCAGAAGATTCATTTTTGTCCTGCTGCGGATATAATTGATTCCTTCTGTCTGCATATTTTATTTTTATCAGCCTTTCCAAAATTTTCACTTGTATATTTGATTTTTATGTATTAGAATAAGCTCATAATAAAGATTAAGGAGGACAAGTATTATGGCATATGTAATTTCTGATGAATGCGTAAGCTGCGGAACATGCGCAGATGCATGTCCGGCAGGCGCTATCAGCGAAGGCGACGGCAAGTATGTAATCGATGCAGACGCATGTCTTGAGTGCGGTACTTGCGAGAGCGAGTGCCCGACAGGTGCTATCTCTGCTGAATAATCCAGAGAATTGCTGAAATTACGCGGGCGTGCAAAGCACGCCCTGTTTTTATGTCCAAAATACAACGATTCTTTTTCCATATATGACCATCCTGCGGTATCTGTCTGCATAACACAAGCCAGAACTATGACGTCTATTTTCTCCGGAGTATGTCCCGGAAACGCCTCTTTTCCTTTGTCGCAGCTACCTTCTGATGTGCCCTTATAATCTCATCCAGACGGCGGAAACGCTCCTCCTCTCGTTTTTCCTGCATATGCAGGAGGTAGTCCGTCTCCTTCGCCATCGATTCCTCCAGCCGCTGCTGAAGCTCCTCGTTATTATCTTTTACGACCTTTTCTACAATTTCCTCTACTAATTCCTTAAATTGCCGGAGCTTTTCCGCATTGCTCTGCATTACCTTCAGAGACGTCTGCTCCGTCGTCATCTGCTCCTGCTGCGCTTTGCGCGCGTCCTCCTCCGGTCTGTAATTTGTACTCTGGAGAACTGCTTTAATTGCCTTTAGCTGCAGTCCTTCCTCCTTCAGTTTCTTTACATTTTGAAAAATTTCAATATTTTCTCGGGTGTAGTATCGGTGCCCCAGCTCTGTCCTGCCGATGGGAATCTCCAGCTCGTCCTCCCAATAGCGGAGAACATGGGCTTCCACAGCGACTATTTTCGCTGCTTCGGAAATCAGATAACGATGCTCCTCTACCATACTTCCCTCCATATTTAATTTTCCTGCACATCCGCGACTTCGTTTTTGCTGCCTTTGCGCTGTGCTTACCAAAAAACTATTTTTCTGGTATATTCGCTGTGCTCGTCAAAAAGCCGCCTTTTCCGGCACATTCGCTGTGCTTACTCGAAAAACTTCGTTTTTCCCGTTCACGGGCATTCGCCCTATAAAAACGAAATCCAGCAAAAAAGTCTGCCAGCAGCCTTTTTTGTTGTCTTTTCGTTTTTGCACAGCTCATTGCTGTCGTGTACATTATACCACATTTATACAGCTTTCGCATAAAAAAATTTCGCAATCTTTAGACATTTTTCTTCTTATAACTGATACTGCAGCAGCAGTTCCTCGCGGTATGCCGGATCAGACGCTGCTTTGGCAAGCTCCGGAATACGGTTTTCTGATATTAATTTAAGGTTCAGTTCCGAAAGTCTCCTCATGCCCTCGGCCCGACCCTCATCTCTTCCCTCATTTTTTCCTTTTATCTCCCGCCTGATCAGCTCATCTGCAAACAATTCATATAATGCTTCACACATAGATATTTCAGCTCCCTTCTCTATCCGGTTTGCCCTGATGAATGCATTCATAAATTTCTGATACAGTGATTCCTCTTTATGTAATGCATACGAATCTGCAAGTTTCTGTAACGGAATCCCCGGTGTCAGCTCATTTGTAAGGCACCGCAGCCACATATATTCATCTGCTGAAAGCTGCGGCAGAACGACAAGCTGTACCGGCATTGGTTCTGTATGTATATCATACATCCCCGGAGCAATTTTTTCAATAGCAAAAGGCAACTTTTTTTGAATATGCTTTATGAGATTACGCGGATAATAATGTGTAACCAGCATTATGAATAATTGATCCAGCACGCTGGAAAACCCAATATGCTCCGGGAGACTGTATGCATACGATAATACCTTGTAATAATTGATAATGCTCATACTTTCACCGGGACCTTTATAATCGATCAGATTATATTGCCTGAAGTTCCGGGCGATTGCAGAATCAATCGGCGGCGCATCCGGTTTCTTTGTGATAAGGCAGTCAATACGTCTGGACTGCCTGTTTAAAACAAACTCCGATTCAAATGTCAGAATATCCCTGTAGGATTCTAACTGAATCTGTAAGCCGGACATGAAAAAATCATGCCAATTAATTGAATCAGACAAATAGTAACCTCCTCATATAACTTTTCTCGTCAATTTCTTCCGGAAAATGTTCAGCAGAACTGCTTTGAATTTTAGATAAAACCATATTATCACAAAGGCTCTTATTTATCAACATATTATATGAAAAGTACATATTGCAAAGAAAGAGCCAGTTTGCACCAGCTCTTTTGAAAAAAAAGTTATAAAGAGATCAAAATTGTCTTGATTTCATAGGCGTGCAATGAAAGTACAACCTCCTTCTCCTGCGACCATTCACCAAGAGGACGCTCACGCAGATCGCACTCTGTCCATTCCCGGAAAGCAAAGCCCGGACGCATCGTCACTTTCTGCGCGGAGCCTGCAAACTCGTGGAAGCGGATAACGAGATATTTTCCATCCTCGGATTTCTTCACTGCGTCCAGCTCCACCTGATCGTTGTCGAAGGTTACGAAGCTTTCCGCTCCAAAGGTGCAGACGCCCTCCGCCGTCTGCATCGGATCGTTCAGCGCATATGCCTCCTGCACCACGTTTCCTTCCACGAAATCTCCGCCATGCGGAAGGAGCGCGTAGGTGAATACGTGCTGTCCCTGATCCTGCAGGTGATCCGGGTGCGTGCCTGCTTTCAGCAGACTGATACGTATCACATTGTCCTTGATGTCATGACCGTACTTGCAATCATTTAAGAGGCTGACGCCATAATTTCTCTCGGACAGATCCGCCCAGCGATGCGCCACGCTCTCAAACCGCGCCTGATCCCAGCTTGTATTCCAGTGGTTCGGACGTCTCACATTGCCATACTGCACATCGTATGTTCCGTAAGTAGAGCGGATGTCTACCGGGAATGCTGCTTTCATGAGCTGATGCTGCTCATGGTAATCCACGAACGTCTTAAAGTCGATTCTTCTGCTGTCGCTGTAGAGCACCATATCCTGTGCGATGAAGGAGCTCATGTAATTCCACTCCATATGAATCTTCATCTGCAGCGCGCCGCACTCCGTTACCTCAAACTTTGTCAGATCGGTGATCTCGCGCATCTTCTGCTGATAAAAAATGTCGATATCCCAGGCGTCGTTGTCGAGCGGCTTATCCTCGAACATCTGCAGCACGTTCGCGCGCTCGCCCTTTGGAAGCACCTCACGCCCGAAGGTCTTGTCAAACAGCCGTGTGATCTGTCCATAGCCGTTCAGGGAAATACTGTAGTACGGCGTCTCAATATCTCTTCCGTTGATGGTAAAGGCTGCCTTCGTCTCCGCCGGAGCCTGCTCCTTAAAGAAAATCGCTGCCGTACCCATCGCCGGGACGTCCTTCACCTCCACGTAGGTGACGTCTCCCGCCTGCTGCGCGGTAAGCTCATTGCCGTCTGCATCGCAGTAAACACCCGCACGGGCATTCGGAATCTCCACAATTCCACCCGCCGTCCATGCGGAAGCGTTAAATACCGTCCAGGCATCCTGCTTCTCCTCCAGCAGATCCGCCAGCGCTCCCCGGCATACGCCCTGCGCAACGCTTTCAATGTATTCGTAATCCTTCCTGGAATCCTCGTATACCTCGTGGATGGAGGAACCCGGAATGATATCGTGGAACTGGTCGGTGAGGATATGCTTCCAGCCCTTCGTCAGCTCCTCCTGTTTTGCCTCTGCAATACTGCCCTTGCTCACAGCGTCCATCGCGGTCAGCCACTCCGCTCTCCGGTAGAGAAGCTCCATTTTGCGGTTCATGCGCTTGTTGTAGCCCTGGCTGGTGTAGGTGCCTCTGTGGTATTCCAGATACAGCTCTCCGTCCCAGGTGTGCACGTACTGGTCCGTTTCCTCCACCGTCTCATGCAGCTTGCGGAAATATTCCGCCGCCGTTGTGATCTTCAGATTCGGCAATCCCGGAATTTTGTCGATCCTTCTGCGGTTCTCCAGCATATCACGGTTTACGCCGCCGCCTCCGTCGCCATAACCGAAGGAGATCAGCAGATCCTTATTCATCTGCTTCTCGCTGTATGCCTCCCAGGTGCCCTTTACCGTCTTCGGCGTCAGCTTGCCGTTGTAGGTGTAAAACCAGGATCCCGGCTCGCTCCACGGATCCGGTGTCGTGATAAAGTGCGTCAGCACTTCGCTGCCGTCGATGCCCTTCCACATAAAAGTGTCGTGCGGCATACGGTTGTACTGATTCCAGCTTATTTTTGTCGTCATAAAGGTATTGATGCCCGCTTTTTTCAGAATCTGAGGCAGCGCCCAGGAATAGCCGAACACATCCGGAAGCCAGAGATATTCCACCTCTTTGCCAAATTCATCCCTGATAAATTTGCTTCCGAGCAGAATCTGTCTGGTGAGCGACTCGCCGCTGGTGAGGTTGCAGTCCGCCTCCACCCACATTGCGCCGTCCGCTTCCCAGCGTCCCTCCGCCACGCGCTCCTTGATCTGCGCGTAAATCTCCGGGAAATCTTCCTTCATATATTCATAGATCTGCGGCTGTGTCTGCAGGAAAATGTATTCCGGGTACTGCTTCATCAGACGAAGTACTGTTGAGAAGGAGCGTGAGCCTTTCTCTCTGGTATGCTTCAGACGCCACAGCCACGCCATGTCGATGTGCGTGTGTCCCACGCAGCTCACGTTCACGGAGCTGTTTTTGTTCATGCCGTCGATTGCTTCGTTTAAGAGAACATCCGCCTCGTGAACGCTCTCGTAGAATGCATCGCTCCCCGGATAGGACCAGTCGATGCAGTGGCACGCCTCGTCGAGCGCCCTGCGCAGATCGTGCTGGATCGGATCAAACTCATTTAACTGTCCAAGCGTCTCCCATACCATCTGCGCCATGTAATAGAAGTCGTCCACCTGCTCATCCAGCCACGCCAGATCTGCGCGCGCAATGCGGTGCTCCTGCTCAGTCGGCACGCCGCCGCCCTCCAGACCGGACCAGAGGCGGAAAGTGACATCCAGCACCTTTCCGCAGTTTGTGTCCTCAAAAAATGCTTCTTTATGATTTACATCCACGCCCTGATACATGCTGCCGTTTAAGTACAGCATGGATTCAAAGCCGGAGTTGTTTCCCGCACCGGTATTTCCAAAGTCAAAAATTCCGACAATCTTTCTGCCCTTCCACTCTGCCGGAACCGGGATTTCCTTATGCATCCACAGGAAACGGTCGCGTCCCTTCCAGGTATCTCCTGTGCGCAGGGTATCCCACCCCTCAAAGGATGTCGGAAGCGCCGGGTTTACCACGCCCCCGGTATCTTCCTTTACTGCAAATTTTTCCAGACGGATAATGTCGCGGTAGCGATACTCCTGCAGTTCCGTAATCCGTCTCTCCAGTTTTCTGTCTGTTAAAAACATAGCTGCCTCCTTATTCTGTCATACCGCATGATACATGCGTTTCTTTTTCTATCTTATATCCGCAATAATCCATCACAAGTTCGCTGAACATCGCATTTGCCCAGGTAAACCATTCCCTTGTATACTTTGTGTCATCGTCTGCGCAGAAGCCCTCATGCATCAGATTTTTACCGCCGTCCGTGGAGACGGCAAGCATGATCATCTGCCTCTTTTTCTCCGCCGTCTGTGCGGTAAGCCCCCGCATACATAATGCAATATGCCAGATATATCCGGCTGGCGTATGCGGGCTGCCGATTCCCGCCGCCTTTTCCCCTTTATAGTAGAAGGGATTCGTCTCGCTTAAAATCATTCGTCTCGTATTTTCCGCCACTTCGCGGCTGCGCCCTCGGTAGCCGAGATAATCCATCGACAAAAGGCTCGGCACGTTGGCGTCGTCCATCAGATTGAATTCGCCAAAGCCGTCCGCCTCGTATGCATACACCTCTCCGAATCCTTCTTTGCGGGTAATGCCGTATTTTTCAATGCCCTCGTAAATTTCTTCCTTCAGCACTGCCGCCTCCCGCGCCATATCCGGAATTTTCAGCACGTCGCGGGCAATCTCCTCAAGATAGCCAAGCACGACTACCGCAAACATATTGGATGGGATCAGATATCCGTAGGTGCAGGCGTCATCGCTTGGGCGGAATCCCGACCAGGTCATCCCGATGCCCTGCTTTGCCAGCGGACCCTTTCCATCCCTGGACAGAGTATCCGTGTAATACGTATTTCTTCTGGTGAAGCGGTAGCCCGACTTTTCCTCGTGGTACTGCTCCGTGCGGAACACCGTGAGAATTTTCCACGCCGCCTCCGCAAAGGAACGGGTGAACTGGTCGGTTCTGCCGGTGTTTTTCCAGATAAGATAAGCAAACTGGATGGGATAACAAAGGGAATCCACCTCATATTTGCGCTCCCAGAGCCAGTCATTCATTTCCGTCTCGTCCTTCTCCCAGCAGTTGCCGTTCGGCTCCGCATTAAAGGCATTTGCATAGGGGTCGATGCAGATGTACGCCGCCTGCCGCTGCGCCGCACCCACCAGAATATCGGCGATTTCTTTGTCCTCCTTTGCCGGAATCAGATAGGGACGCAGGGAGGCTGCCGAGTCACGCAGCCACATGGCAGGAATATCTCCCGTGACAATGTACACCGTATTGTCCTTCATATGATGAACAGCCGTATCCAGCGTATTTGTGTAGCAGTTTTTAAATGTCTCATATACCTGCGGCTCCTGCGCAAATATCTCTTTTACGGTATCCAGTATGTGATTAATTGCTTCCGGAATCTGCCCGTTTTTCCTCTTCTCTGTCATGCCCTTTTCCTTCATCCTTTCCCGGTTTTTTCCTGCGCCGCAGCCCTGCCGTTTCCTGTGAAAAAGCCCTCCCCGGCAGACTGCAGCGCACCCTTGTAATCACATATTACTCAGTCTCAGAAGCCGCGTCAAGTGTGGTTTCGGTGCCGTACACCTCTACCTCATAGATACGTGCTGCCGTGTCGGAACCCTGCGTCGGCTTCACTACCGATAATTTCACATATCTTGCATTTACCGGTGCAAAGGTATCGAGCGTTTCACCCTTCGTGTTCTTTGTGACGGACGCCACCTCGTTAAAGGAAAGACCGTCGCTGCTTACCAGAATGGTGTACGCCTTCGTGTTCATGTCAGCGCTCTCTCCGCCTGCTTCTGCATGGGAAATCTTCACCTGGCTGACTGCCGCTTCCTCACCGAGATCAATCGTCAGCTCATGAGGCGGTGTGCCGGTTGCGCACCATTTTTTTGTTACGTCGCCGTCCACTGCGAAAGGCGGTGCCTCGTTATCATTTACGTAAGCAGTCGCTTCTACTTCCTTGCCCTGGGATAATAGTGTCAGCGCTCCGTCTTTCTCAAGCTCTGCAGAAACAACGATCAGTCCGCTGAAGGTCTTTTCTTCCTCTCCGGAGGAGTTCTTTGCGGTTACTGTCACATCGTAAACGCCCTCGTTTTCATAAATAACGCTTACCGTTTCGCCCTCTGCTGTCTCCTCGCCTGCGCCCGGCATTGACCATGCAACACTCTCGGTATTCTGCGAGCAGCTGCTTGTAAAGGTTACGGTGCTTCCCGGTCCCACCAGCGTCTGGGAGGCAGTCAGCCCCGCCTTCGGCAGGCTGTTGTCTGGCCATTCCATAGATACGGTCACGCCTTCGCCTTCCGTGAGCAGTTCATTCACCGGAATTACCATAAATTCCGATTTTACGCTCTCTACAACTTCCCGACAAACGGGAATTAACCTTTCTTTTTACCAAAATAGGCACAGGCAAATGCAACAAATAATCCCAGTAATATCCATGGAAATGCCGCACTAAAAAAATCAAAAAGCATTTTCAATTCCTCCTTTCAAATCCCGATTTCTCTATTACATAGGCAGAAACGCCGTGCCACTGATCTGCAGAAGTATATTCCATCTCTGCAGACGGATCGCGCTTACTGTTTACCCAGAGGGTGTTTTCATTCTTGTGGAAACCATCCAGCGTGGAAGCGGAGAAATATGCCCAGCTCGGACAATAAATACCGAGGGAAGTATGGCTTGTTCCGTCCTCGTTTGCAAACAGATCCCAGCGGATCGGTGTGTTGTAGCCGTTTGCCTGCACGTCAATGCCCGCATAAAGATCATACGGATCGATAGCAAGCTCTGCTGCCTTTTCTGCAGATGCCTCCAGCAGCTTTTCATCCGCCAGTTCCTCATCTGTCCACCAGAAGTTTAAGAACATTTCATCTGCAACCGCGTTGCCTTCTTCGTCAACCAGATATGCCGCGTTTTTGTCTGTCAGCGCGTTCTGCCAGTCCATCTCGCCGTCCACCGTCATGGAATCATAGTAAACCAGACGCAGATCCGGCGCTTTTTCCTTAAAGTATTTGATGAAGAGCTGCATGGTATCCGCATATTCCTTCGTCAGCGGCTCCTCCTCTGTTCCTTCCGTCTCCTGGTTAATGAACCAGCCGTCAAAGCCATAGGTCTGCGCCGCCTCGATCAGCTTGTCCGCCACCGGGAAGTTTCCGTCCGCATCCTGCGAGAGGAAGGTATCCAGCCACTCCATCTTACCGCCGGCAACGCCCTGCGGGAAGAATACAGTACCAATTACCGGAACGCCGTTCTTGTGTCCTAAATCTGTCACATCCGGGCTTGGCGGAACGATCAGGCCTTCTCCCGAAGAGCCTCCCCAGTACACCAGCTCATCCACATACTGCCAATAGGTAAAAATGTTGCAATTTGCAGAATTAAGACCATGCGGCGCGTTTCCGCTTGTGCTGGAGTTCATGATGGAAATCGCCATCACCTTCGTGTCCGTGTTCTGCGTGCTGTTTACCGGAGTCAGATTTTCCTTATCCACACGCTTTGCCAACGGAACCGTGCTGACATTGTACTCCAGATCCTTATCCTCTTCTGCATTCCACTCAAGAAGCTGCTCCGGGAACCAGTAGGAGGATTCCGGCTGATCGTTCATCACCAGCTCCCTGTTCTGGTTTTCTTCCGTTACCTGGTAGCGGCTCGCTGCGGCGCCGTCCGCGTCAGTTTTCGCTTCTTCTGCCGCTTCAGCTGCTGTCTCTTCCGCCGCTGCCACCGCTTCGGCTGCCGTCTCCGTTTCCGCCGCGGCTTCCGTTTCCCTGGCTTCGGTTTCCACCTGCGCTGCATCGGTTGCTGCCGCCTCCGTCACTGCTTCCGTCGGCGCCCCGGTTTCCTTCTTCGTCTGCTGGCACGCGCTTGTACCCACTGCCACGATCGCTGCCAGACCTGCTACCGAAGCCCTTCTTAACAACTCTTTTCTCTTCATCTCTTTTCCCTTTCTCTGGATTTTTATGTATTCTATGTACCTCTAGTATAAATAAAAATCGCCGGAGAAAAAAAGTGGAAAGGTACTAGAATCGCTGTACAAATTCTAGTGCAACTGAGAATCATTACATTCCAGTTCCTTTTCACCATGTTAAAGTCTGACGAAGCCAGTGTATATTTATCTTTTCCGCAGAATCACGTTCAGCCACCGCTCATTTTCCCGTCCGGCTCTGGCATCCCCGGAAATCCATGTTTTCTCGATTTCCAGCCCATGTACCTGTGCCAGAATTTCTTTAAAGCTCTCCTCTGTGAAATACGTGAAATATCTGCCGACGCGCTCTCCCTCAAAAAAACCATACTTAAACGACGTGTAAATTACCCCGCGCATTTTCAGGGCATTGCACATTTTCTGCAGAACATCCGGCAGCTTCTTCTTTGGAAGATGAAGAATCGATGCGCACGCCCAGATACCATCATATTTTTCTTTCTCATCCAGTTCTTCAAACAGCATCTGCCGCACCGGAATCCCAGTAAATTTTTCCGCAGTCCTGCAGATTTCCCGCGAGCCATCTGTCGCCTCCACGAAAAACCCCTGCTTCAGGAAATATTTCGTATCTCTGCCGGAGCCGCAGCCAAAATCCAGAAGAAACGCGCCCGGCGGCAAAAGCTGCCGGAACTGCTCCTGCGTTTCTGTAAAATCTACCGCGACAGTCCCCGCAATAAAATCGGCAGCATTCTGGTTATAATAATCTATTGTTTTGTTCATATTTTCTTTTTCACTCACAATTCAAAAATCACAATCCATTCCTGTATATTTCACTAATCGCCGCCTGCGCGTGCTCCGATTCTTTTTTCTGAATAATCTGGTTTCTGTCACTTAAAATTGCCAGCATTTCATCTACCAGATCCTCCAGCTTCGGGTCGGTCATCCGATACAGATAACCCAGCATTCTGGTAGCGGTATAATCCGTATTCAAATGTTTGTATGCTATCTCCGCGCAAAATTCTTTCGGATACCCCCTGTCCAGTAAAACATTGTATAATTCCTTCGTTCTATCTGATGCCATTTCCTGTCACACCTATACTTTCTGAAATCAAAGACTCCGCTTCCCCATCTGTTTACTCATACTGACCCAGCAGCCGCGCGAGCGTCTCTTTCATCTGCGCCGCCACGTCAGCCGGAGCCAGAATCTTTACACCTTCGCCCAGTGAAAAAATCCATCCAAAAAACTGGCTGCTGACACGCACCGTCACATTTACCGTGAAATGATTTTCATCCGCCGGAATCATCATAACATCTTTTCCGAACCGGTCTATGATAACTCCGGCAAGATTATTTTCCACCAGCAGCTTTACTTCCCGTTCTCTGCCGCCGAACATTCCGAAGCTTTTCCTGGTATAATCCGCCATGTTCAGCCTGCTTAAATACTCTTTTCCCTCCCGGTCCTCCTCAGACATCTGGATATGAAGCATTTTGTCAACCCGGTAATGCCTGATTTGCTGTACGCCGGCGTCGTATCCCACCAGATAATAGTTTTCATTATCCCAGGAAAGTCCCCAAGGGCTGACATGATACCAGGCGCCGTTATGGCGCAGCTCCATTTCCTTTTTCACGTTCCATTGAAAATACTGGAAACGGATTTTCTTATTTTCCGAAATCGCATTGTGAATCGCGTCCACGGTATAATAAATGCTTTCGTTCATGGTCTTAATCCGCCCGGACACATAGACCTGCCGCTGCAGCTTTCCCGCCTCATACATGCTGACCATCTTTTCCAGCTTCTTAATCAGGGCGTTCGTTTTCCGCTCGGTAATAAACTTTGAGGACTGGATTGCATCGACCAGCAATTTCAGCTCCGGCAGCTCAAATGGACGGCTCACCACATGATAATGATACCGGTTCCCGGACGGCTCGCCCTCCACTTCTATTCCAAGCACTTCCAAATCCCGCAAATCGTTATAGATACTTTTGCGGTCCGCCGTGATTTCATATTCTTCAAGCGCAGCTATGATTTCCGGCATGGTAATATAATGCTCCTCATCCGTCCTCTCCAGCATAATCTGCGCCAGACGGTATAGTTTAAATTTCTGATTGGTTCCCCGCGGCATGATACTTTTCCTCCCCACTGTTAGATAGCGCGGCATGAAACCAGGAAGCATCAGGCACATTTTTCTGCAATCCCGTCAGCATAAAAATACGGCGCATACCGCATCATTTTTGCTAATCCTCCAGCCATTCCATATAATCCGCTTCGCTGGCGAACAGCCGGTATCCTCCGTCCACATATCCCATATAACCGTTTTCCGTATTGTATCCTTTCATGATTCACCGCTCCTTTACTATCTTTTTCTGTTATAGACAGTTTAAAGGATCAGGTGTCCCATAAAAACACCACCTGTGGTCTGAATATAATTTTATTGATGCGTCGGCCGCTCCGACGCCTAACGGGATGTCAACGCCGCTGTTGTTCCCTCCGTTCACAGCCTCTCAGCGCCGCTGCCGTTTTCTCCGTTCACAGCCTCTCAGCGCCCGCTGCACAATTTCTCCAGCTCTCTTTTCAGATATTCGTACCTCAGCCGCTTTTCTTCTTTTGCAAAATGTACCTCCCGGAACTGCTCCGGATTATTTTCGTACACCAGAGCTTCATCGCCAAACTGCTCGCTCGTCAAATCAAACCGGCAGTCTCCCACCACATTATAGCAGTGAAAATTGCCGCCCGGACGCGGCACGCCGTACACCTTTCCGCCGAAAATATCCTGCGCCAGAAATGCCGTAATGGAGCATTGCCCCAGCGTCCTGTTCCCCGGCGTCCAGCTCTGCCGCATTCTTGGCGCGCAGGTATCCGCACACCAGATTTCAGAAAGCGCATCATACAAATCCAGAGGCGTATGTATCCCTCTGTACTGCTCTGTTATCGCTTGAACATCCGCCTGCTCCCAGCCCCAGAATTTATACTTCATCTTACACCCTCCCAAATATATTCTGTGCGGCAGACACCGCCAGCATCCCTGCGCACAGACTTAAAATAACGTATAGAGCCGCTGTCACGGTCTGACCCTTCGCTATCATCTGGTCTGTCTCCAGTGCAAAAGAGGAAAACGTCGTAAAACCTCCGCACAAACCAACTTTCAAAAACAAAATCAGCCTTGGATTCCATGAATTTCTGGTTCCCAGAGCAGCAACCAGACCGATAACAAAGGCTCCCGCCACATTAATGCAGAATGTCTTGACCGGAAATCCATTTTCCGGATTAATCGGAATAAGACCAATCAGATACCTCATTACAGCACCGGCAAAGCCGCCAATTCCCACCACTATGCAATTTATCATCTGTACTCTCTCCCTGTCATATACAATTCTGTCCCCGGATTTGCGTTTTTTATTTACATTATAACCTTTCACCTGTTTTTTCACAACCGGATTTTTCATCCCGCCCCTTCTGTGGCTGCCTCCTGATTACTGTCCACTTCGTCCACAGCAACCTCCGCAAATCCATTTAACATTCGCTTCGCGGATGGAAACTGCTCACACCTGAATCACGTTCTTAAATCTCCTCTATTTTCTTTTTCGCTTCCTCAGAATTTTTACATTTTCCAGCTCAAACTTTCCCGCAAAATCATATGTCGTCGTCAAAATCAAAACGTGCTTTTCCGCCAAAATATCACTCCTGCCAACCATGCAGACAGGAACTCTTATGTGACAAATTGTCGCCAGAAAAGAAATGACTTGTCTGCACTTTCATGCTATAATTGAAACAGCTGGTAATCGTTTAATAGTTGTGATTTCTGAAAGGAATATTTATTATGGGAATGTATCTGAATATTGGAAACGCAGGTTTCCAGTCTGTGCGAAAGGGACTTTATGTTGATAAATCCGGTCTGATTTCGTTTATTAACAATACTCTTGGAACAAAGGATAAATTAACGTGCGTCAGTCGTCCGAGACGGTTTGGAAAATCATTTGCGACACAAATGCTCTGCGCGTACTATGATAAAAGCTGCGATTCAAAAAGCTTATTTTCTGACTTAAAAATTGCAGCAGACCCTATGTTTGGACATTACCTCAATAAATATGATGTAATCTACCTGGATATCACATGGTTTATTTCCACGGAACGGGATATAAACAATACTGTCTCCTATCTTCAAGAACAGGTAACAGAAGAATTATGCAGCGTTTATACTTCTGTCGAAAAAGATTCCTCTCTTCCGCTTGTACTCGCCAGGATTGCAGAAATGACGGGACATCGATTTATTATCATTATCGACGAATGGGACGCATTATTCCGGGAAGCAAAGGATAATACAAATTTGCAGATGGAATATCTTCAGCTTCTCCGCGGATTATTTAAAAGCAGCCTTACGGATAAAATGATAGAAGCCGCCTATATGACAGGCATTCTTCCAATAAAAAAATATGGAACACAATCGGCGCTGACGGATTTCCGGGAATATACCATGCTCCAGCCAAAAAAACTTGCCGAGTACGTGGGATTTACGGAAAACGAGGTAATGCAACTCTGTCAGAAATATGGAATGGATTTTGCAGAAGCAAAGAAATGGTATGACGGTTATTCCTTTAGCCGGCAAAAGTCTGTGTATAGCCCAAACTCCATCGTGCAGGCGATTAATAGCGAAGAATTCAGCGATTACTGGACAGAAACAGAAACGTACGAATCTCTGAAATATTATATTTGTCTGAATCTGGACGGACTCCGGGATGCCATTATCTCTATGTTAGGCGGAGAACGCTGTAAAATCAATACGAGAACATTCCAGAATGATATTTTAAGCATCAACAGTAGAGATGACGTGCTTACCTTACTTGTACATCTTGGATACCTTGCCTATGATTCAGAGAAAAAAGAGGTGTATATTCCAAACCAGGAAGTAGCGGACGAATTTAAAAATGCTGTAGAATACAGCGGATGGGACGGTATTTCTGCTGCTCTCCGTACCTCAGACGAGCTGCTGGAAGCCACACTCCGACAGGATGCAGCGGCAGTTGCAGAAGGAATTGATAAGATTCATTCTGCAAATACCTCTATACTCTCTTACAATAATGAAAATTCTCTTAGCTGCGTAATTACCATTGCTTATTATGCAGCGCAGAAAGATTATACTCTGATTAGAGAACTTCCTTCTGGAAAAGGATTTGCGGACATTGTTTTTCTCCCACAAAAACATACCGATAAGCCCGCCCTTATCATAGAGTTAAAATGGAATCAATCCTGCAAAGGAGCAATTCAACAGATTAAAGAACGAAATTACGCAGGCGCTCTAAGTGAATACACCGGAAATATTCTGTTGGTTGGCATCAGCTACGATAAAAAAATAAAAAAGCATCAATGTATCATAGAACAATTTAAAAAATAATAGTTTCGGACCTTTAAAGGGATATTGCATAAAAAGGACTTCCCGATGCTCTGCCGGAAAGTCCTCTTTTTCAATTATTATTTTTACTGAGCATACTTACTGGAATTTTCCGATAATTTTACCATAAATGTGAGCGTATCCGTATAATCTCCGGAAGTCGTCGGCTTTTCTTCCAGCGCAAAGGTAAGTGTAGTAGAAGCGCCCACTGCCGACCCCTTCTTGAGCTCCAGCAGCGGCGTATTTTCATATACGGTTTTCCACGTTCCCGTCTTGGTAATCCAATACCGTAATTCCTTTCCTAGTGCTTTTCCATTTTCATCCAGTATCATCATAGACCATGTCGAATTCGTCCAGTGTTTTCCCTTGTCTATCTGCACCTGTACATATTCCTGTCCTGCCGGTAATATCGGATTTGCTGCAATGCTCACTTCTCCGGTTCCGGTGCCATCCTCCCCGATTTTTACCGCTTCCGGTATTGTCACTGTATAGCTGCTCGGCATGGAGTACGTCACTGTTGTGCTGCTGGTCTGGTTGTCCTGGTCCACCGTTGCAGCCGACGCCATCATAGAAATACTTCCTGCAGCCACCAATGCCAGTGATAAGGTTTTTAATACATTTTTCTTCATAAAGAACGTCCTCCCTTTTTATTTTACAATTAAGGTTGTTTCCATATCTGCGTTATTCGTCGGCGTCTCATCCGCCATCCGGTAAGGCTGGACATGAAGCACTGCCTCGTATTCGCCCGCTTCCAGTTCACGGTTCAGCGTTACCTTGTTGCAGCTTTCTCCCGGCGGTACCAGTGTCGTACTGAAAATCACTTCATCAGTCTCTTTCAGACGCAATTCGAAGGTGAGATAATACATATCCGCGTTGTCTTCCGGGTTTGTCAGCGATACGTTCGCCTCCGTTTCGCCAGCCGGAAGCGTAATGCTGCCCCAGCCCGGAATTGCAACGCCCCGTTCTTCCGCTTCGCTTTCCGTCTCTATCTCCGCCCCGACGCCGGGATCAATGCCAAGAGAGGTGCTGCTTTCCGCCTCTTCCGTAGAAACGCCTGCACTGGTGCTGTCTGTCTGCCTCTGCCACATTCCTGTCGCTGCAAAGGTAACTCCCGCTGTGAGCAGTACCGCCACAATCAGCAGAATAATTACCGTTTTCTTTTTCATAGAACCTCCCTACTCCGTACTGACGCTGAAAGTCAGAGTATCTGTATAATTGCCCGACGGAACATAGGAATCCGTCCCATTCACCGCAAGAACCAGCGCCTGACTGCCGCTCGCCGTAAAGCTTGCCGCCGCACTGCCCTCTGTCAGAGGCTCCGTCTCTCCCTGCTTTTTCAGAGAGTAAGAAATCGCTGCGCTGCTATCTTCTGTATTTACCAGCCGGAAATCCTTTTCCGAACTGACAGATACGGTAACCGTACCCTTTCCTTCCATGCTGCAATCCAGATTTATCGTACCTCCGTCAGCCGATACCTTCGGCGGAATTTCAATCTGATATTTCAGTGTTTCTTCGCCGGTACTCTTTTTGGTAGCTGTCAGCGTAAACGGATATGCAGGAGCAGCAACTTTAATCTCAACGCCATCATAGTAAGACCATTGCACCCCGGAAGACGGTTCCGGCGTAATACTTACGCTATATAGGTCTACCGCGTCCTCCGTTACTACATAAATATTTCCGCCATTTTTCGCAAAAATACGGTCTCCGATTTTCGTTACAGACGTGCCAGGGTCTGATGAAAGACTGCATCCCACCAGAGTAGCCTCCACCCAGCTTCCTTCCAGATTACCGGAAATAATCGCATTCTTGAAAATATACCAGGCAGCTCCTTTTCCCGGAGAAATTTCGCTGTGCAGCGCTGCTCCATCCATGATATTCATCTCTTTGCTGACAGAACTGCCCGCATAAAGATTTACCGTGCCGCCTAAGGCATTTACTCTGGAAATTTTCCCATAATTATTAAGCACAGCGTTTCCCGAAATCTCCACAAGTGCAGAGGTTCCCGTAAGTTCTCCAGAATTGTTCAGGGCCGCACTGCCGCCAATATTCCAGGTTCCCACGGGGTAAGTAAAATTATTCTCTACTTCCAGTACGGCATTTCCCTCTGCTGTCAGACTTCCTACCATATCTCCATTCTTAATATCCACTTTTCCGCCGCTAGCGTAAAGATTTGTAATGGTTCCCATATCCATGATATGTCCCTGATAAAGATTGCATTTTCCAATGCCCCCTCCGAAGTTTGCCAGGGCATATCCCAAATTTTCCCCTGAGGTGTTCAGATTTACTTCATTAATTCCTTTTGCACCGCTTGCTACATACAGAGAGCTTTGCCCGTTAATATTTATCTGATTAATTGTCCCTGTATTGCCGCCATATATATGAACAGAAGAACTTCCGTTTGCTGTAATTTTCCCTATAGTACCGTGTGGAAAATCTACATACAGCTTTCCTCCATCCACTAATATACTGTCAGCCTGACCACGCGCATAAAATATTCCTCCGGATACCACAAATGCCCAGTCTTGAAATTCAATAATGTCATCTAAAACACAATTTCCTTTAACGGTAATTTCCCGCGTTCCTGTCTGTTCATAATCTTTTCCAGCTTCTCCTGACAGACCTGCAATCGCACTCTTTGTCTGCGCGGCAGCTTTTTTTGGCTTCTCATCGGAAACTTCTGTCTCGGTTTCACCTTCTTCAGACTCTTTCGTCATCGGCTCTGTGTCCGTCTCCGCAGGCGCTTCCGTGCCATCTTCTGTCATTTGTTCTGAAGATATCTCCGCACCGCCTTCCTGCTGCTCCGAAGATGCCTCGGTAGTGTTTTCCGTCGGCTTCTGCGCAGGCGCTTCTGTCACTGCCTCCGTCGGTTTTTCCGCAGGCGCCTCTGTAGCTGGCTCCGCCGGTTTTTCCACCGATGCCTCTGTGGCTGGCTCTATTGATTTTACCGCAGCCGCTTCCGTTACTGCCTCCGTATGTTTCTCTGTAAACAGTTCCTGCGTCTCTTCCTGTGAGAAAACAGACTGCGGAAGCATTGCTGCCAGCAGGCAGATGGACAGCAGCATACTCAGCCGTTTCGCAGAGTTTTTATTTTGTTTTCTGTCTTTTCTGTTCATACTGCCTCCTTAAATACGCCTTCTAAAAGCTGTCAGCTTCCAGATTATTACGCCGGACACCAGAAGAAGCATCAGCCACATTCCTGCACGACTGCCGTCCCCTGTCTTCACAGAAGCAGAAGAGCTGTTTTTCCCTGCTCCGTTCTGACCGGAACCGGAATTCCCCTGCTGCGGTTTTTTCGTACCTGGTTCGGTTTCGGTTTCCGTCTCAGTTTCTGATTCTGTTTCCGTTTCGGTTTCCGTCTCGGTCTCGGTTCCCGTTTCTGTCTGCGGTTCTGTCTCCGTCTCAGTTTCTGATTCTGTCTCGGTTTCCGTTTCGGTTTCGGTTTCCGTCTCGGTTTCTGTCTCGGTTTCTGTTTCTGTCTCTATCGGAATTTCGGCAAATCTTATTGTCACAGTGATATCCTCATATACTCCCGCAAGAGTAATCCGGTTTCCCTCTGACTCTAACCAGTTGTCCGGCTCAGATGTCGCTTTCTCAAATACGTATCCGTTATCTGATATCACTTCCATCGTCAGAGAACCCAGTCTGTCCACCTTATATGTAAAGGTTCCCGTATAGGTACTCCCATTGATCCGGACACTGCCGCCTTCGCCGCAGTCTACTGTAATCGTATGCTCTTCCGGAACCGTCGTCGTGAGAATCGTATCCTGCGCTGCAGCGCCAACCGTACCCAGCAGTACGCACACTGCCGCCAGCAGGCAAATCCAAATTTTTTTCATACGCTCCCCCTTACTTTTCCACATAGCTTACCCGGAAGGTAACCGTATCTGCATAGCTTCCTGCCGCCGCCCGGTTCCAGTCCGCCTCCTCAATCTTCACAGTCAGCGGCACCGCTTCCCCTTCTTTTTCAAAATCTGCCGTCAGAAATCTTTCTTCTCCGGCGCACAGCATGTAGGGCAGCTTCTGTTCTCCATTATCCAGATTGCCGTCGCAGAGCGCCTCCACCCGGACCACATGGTCAATCTCCAGGAGCGCATCCTTCAATATCACAGAACCTATATCCGTCCGGAGCGCTCCATAAGCAATCTCTTTATCCGCCGGAATATTCACCGTATAGTAAGGCTCAATTCTGGCGGAAATAACCATCTTATACTCTTCCGGCAGGTCCGCCGCAGCAATGCTGACACAGGACAGGCTGCTTAAAAATGCCGCTGTCCATAGCACCCGTTTCATTTTCATAACCGCCGTACCTCCATTTGTTTTTGGTTTATAGCCAAATAAATGCACGTATTCTTCCAGTATAGAATACGTTTCTGCCCATTTATGAGAAAGGTACAAGCGAAACGGTAAATGTCAGTGTATCCGTATAATTTCCTGCTGCTGTCGGCTCTCCTACAAGCGTAAATTCCAGCGGATATGTTATATCCTCCGTCGCACTTGCAAACTGGGTATGCGGAATCATAGTAATTCTCCTTAAAGCACTATTTCCCAGACTTACTTCATCTTTCCTCGTATCGCTTATAATTCTTTTTATCGTATACGGAATATATACCTCATACTCTTTGGTTGAAGATTTTCCGGATGCCGCCAGACGGAACCTGGTCGTCGTGCCTGCCGGAACAGAAGAAGTCATATAATTTTCAGATGCTGTCAGAGAAACTGTCAAATAGTTAGCAATGGGAATCAGACTGTCTTTATCCACCGTAATAGTGGCGGTTTTTACTGTTTCCCCGGCTTTAAATTCCACAGACTCCGGAATCGTTACCTGGAAATAACTGTCTACTCCATAAGTGAGTACCGTATTCGCTGTACCTCCATCATCTGTGTCAATCACCGTGTTCGCCATAGCGCCTGTTCCGCACGCAAGCGTCAGCGCCAGCGATAAAATTGCTGCTAATCTTTTCTTCATAGGTATATCCTCCCTGTTTATTTTAGTTCATTTATTTTATATAATATTTTCATAAAAAACAACCGATTCTGCACCAAATGACATCCAAACTGCATGAATATCAAAATCATTTGCATATTTTGTGTTATAATCATAATGGTGTTTTTTACTCGCGAGGTATAGCTATGAACATTGCATTCGTAAATGACAAAATAGAAGAATCTGAAGAGATGCTTCAGATGATTAATGAATATAAACATGAAAAAAACTTATTTTTCACAGTAGACTTCTTTCGAAGCGGTGAGAAATTTCTGGAACATTTTACCGTATCCAAATACGCAATTATTTTCATGGATGTTTATATGGAAGGAATAGACGGCGTGGAAACCTGCCGGCGTATCCGCAGGATCGATTCGAAATGTATCATTATTTTTCTTACTATCAGCGGTGATTTTATGCCTGAAGCGTTTTCCTGTCATGCTTTTGATTATATCCAGAAGCCGCCCTCCAGGGAGCGCATTTATAAAGTCCTGACGGATACTCTGCAGGTACTTCCGCAAACATTCCGGACACTGGAGTTTTCCTTTAACCGGCGCATCATTAAGCTTTTGTACTCTGATATCCTGTGCATCACGGCAAATAAACACAACACAGATATTACAGACCGGAACGGAAATACTTTTTCTCCGCACAAGCCGTTTTCAGATATCATTCTTCCGCTGGAAAAGGACAATCGTTTTCTGCAGATTAACCGCGGTATTCTGGTAAATATGGATTATATTCTGAACTTTGATGAACGGAGCTGCCATCTCATCCGTGATATTTCTCTGCCTGTCCGTGTCCGGGAACGGATACAGATTGAAAAGCAATGGCAGGATTACATGTTTTCCCAGATTCATGCAGACTTTCAGAAAGGAATTTCAACTTATGATACCGACGCTAAATGATTACCTCTCAAAGCTTTTTCAATTTATAGCGCTTGTTCCGGCATCCATCCTGTTTTTTCTCCCGGTAAGAAAACAGCTCCGGTATAATCCCATCCATGTCTGCGCTCTGACAGTCTCCATGTTTGCCGTTGCATCCTTCATCTGCGCCTGGGCTGCAGCGCTTCTCAATCTGACATTAAGCACCTTTTTGCTTCCGCTGCTCCCGGTATTTTTCCTGTTTTACCAGAAAACCGTCAAAACAGACCCTGCACGCAATCTCTGCGTCTTTTTTTCGGTATGCGCGCTGCTTTCCTTCTGTTCAAACTTTTCCTATGCCTTTGACGCATGGCTTCATCCGCTTGGAAAGTCAGCCGGTTTCAGTTATCATGCAAGTCTCTTTTATTGCGGATTATCTATTCTGGCAGTATTCATTGCCGCGTATCCTTATGCCCATTATGGAAGTTATCTGATAGAAAACGTTGAGCTTCCGCAGATCTGGTTTACCTTCCTGCCGGTTCCCATAGCTTTCCTGATATTTAACGTAATTGCGATACCTCACAAATATAGTACGTTGCATACCAATAACGTTTTTCATATGTATATTGCGCTTCTCATATTCATGATGCTGCTGATGTTTTTTATTTATATCCTGTTTTACCGTATTTCTATCGCATTTCTGGAAAATGCCAATAACCGGGAACGCATCCGCTTTTTTGAAATGCAGCAGTCGCAGTATCTCTCCCAGAAATATTATATGGAACAGACGGAAAAGCTGCGTCATGATTTCCGCCAGTCGATGCGCACAATGGAGGGGCTTGCCAGCTCGGAAAACTGGTCTGCTTTAAAAAAGTATCTTTCTGATTATGTGCAGACCGAACCCTCAAATGAAGTAACCGTCTGGTGCCGCAATCTGGCTGTAAATGCGCTGCTAAATTATTATGCGCAATATGCACATCAAAATCAGATTAAGCTGAACTGGAAAATTTCTCTCCCGGAAACACTTTCTGTCTCAGAGCCGGATTTCTGCAGCCTGCTGGGCAATCTGCTGGAAAATGCCATTGCAGGATGTATGACAGTAAATCCTGAAAACCGGCTTCACAATCTGAATATAACCGTGCGGAACCAGGTAAATCTTTATATTGTTTCCGTCAACAATTTTGACGGAAATGTAAAGCAAAAAGGAGACCGGTATCTTTCCACCAAAAAAAGACATCTGGGCACCGGTCTCTCATCCATCACAATGACCGCCGAACAGTATGGCGGCATTGCAAGATTTTCGCATACGGAGTCTGAGTTTTTCGCGGAAGTCATGATGCATATGCCATGCCCGTCCCAGACGTTTTGGAATAACCCTGGCAATGAGCATGGCGGCAAATTTCTTTGATATCCGCAAAGACAGCAGACAGATTTTTGAGGGGGTTAAAGATAACCAAACAGCCTGCCCTCTGTCAGAAATGGGAAAGCTGCTTCGCAGAACCATCAGCTACCACGATTATAAAGAGGATTTTTACCATGCATTTCTTGCCGGAATTTTTACAGGTGCCGGTTATATGGTGGAATCCAACCGGGAACACGGTGAAGGCAGAAGCGATGTTGTCATTCACGATTCTGTCAATGGGAAAGTGGCTGTTTTTGAAATCAAATATTCGAAGTCAATGAGTTCTTTCATCATTCTTTTCCTCGTTCAGACATTGCAAAGGAGCGTTACATCACATACGCCCCCTTTCCTGCTCTCACGAAGTATTCCCTTTTCCTGTATTATGAGTTCCGGCAAATGAGCCTCCCACATAATTATAAATCTATTTCCACTTCCTCATCTCCGGCTGTCAGAACATAGGTGTTTCCCTCCGTTAATTCCGGAGATGTGATTACCACAGACTGGAATGCCTTCTGACACCGCCAGGATACGATTTCCTCCCCGTCGCCAGTTTTCAGAGAAATGATGCTTTCCGCCGGAATACTTTCTGAAAAATTATGCAGAAAATTTCCCTGTGAAGAGCTCTGTGAAAAACCCTGCGCCATGCCGCTGCTGCCTGCCGCTACCAGCGTCCCGCCGGACGCTTCCGCTTCCAGCCCATAGTCCAGCGCACTGTCGCCGCCGCCAACCGGTCCGGCAACCAGTACAGTGCCGCCTTCCATATAAAAATAACCGTTGGAATCCAGACCGTCTCCTTCCGCCTCTACCTGAATATTTCCGCCGCAGATGCGGATATATGCCTCACTGTCAGAATCCATTCCGCCGCGCCCCATGCCTTCCTGCCACTGCATTCCGCCATTTCTTCCGCCGTGCATCCCGCCTCTCGGCATCTCCGACATCGTCCCATTCTCTGGTATCTCCGGCGCAGCTCCTTCTTCCGGTTTTTCCAGCGTTTCACTGTTTTCCGGTATTTCTCCGCTTTCTGGAAACTCGCCATTCTCCGGCATCGTCCCTTCCTCCGGCTTCTCCGGCGCTTCACCGTTTTCCGGTATTTCTTCACTTTCCGGAAACTCGCCATTCTCCGGCATCGTTTCTTCCTCTGGCTTCTCCGACATTTGCATTCTGCCGCCGTCCTGCCGGAATTGTTTTGCAAAAGCTTCTTCTTCCTGTGACTCGGAACCGCCGGACGCATTCATTCCATCATCTGTGGACACTACATCCAGTGTTCCCCCAAAAATCGTAATCCGGTGTCCTTCCAGCCCTTCATAGCTCTGCGGGATATTGATAACCCCGCCGTAAATCACAAGGTCCTTATCGCTGTGAATGCCGTCGTCCTGCACCGTGAGCTCCAGCTCTCCCCCGTTCATCACGATGCTTCCCGTTGCATTTATTCCATCCTCCACCGCCGACGCGGTAATGCTTCCGCCTTCCAGATATACGTTTCCCTGCTGGGTATCATCTTCATTTTTCGCTTTAATTGCATGCTGGTCTGCCTTCAGATTAATTGTACCGTCCGCAATTTTCACTGCATCCTTCCCGGCAAGGCAGTTTTCCACCGCTGTCACATTTAAGTTCCCGCCCGTAATCACGAGATCATCTTTTGACACAATCCCGTGTTTATAGTTTCCGTTTACCGTCAGACTTCCCGTTCCCTGTATCGTCAAATCCGCCTTGCTGAAAATCGCGCCGTCCGCGTCAGCGTGCTCATCACCGGAAGCTTCCGTATCTGCCTGCCCGCCGTCGCTCACCACATTCTCCGAACCGTCGGCAAGTGTGAGGAACACTTTGTCCGCAGATTTTATCCACATTGCCGCATGGTTTTCGCAGTGAATATCCACATTATCCAGCACAAGCTGCACCTTTGCCGTGTCCTCGGCATCCACAATAATCTGTCCGTCGGACAGTGTACCGGAAAGAAGATAGACTCCTTCTTCCGTAATTGTTACGATATGTTCTTCCTGCGAAACCTGGATTCCGCCGGCTGCATTCTCTCCGGACAGCGCTTCCCCGTCCGCCAGGATTTCTTCGTCAGAAAGTACCAGCTCCGTATATTCCCCGTAACCGACGTCCTTATCCCGGTCCGTGAAAGAAATATCCACAACCGATTCCGTCAGCGTAAGCTCCTCCCCCTCACAGATTTCCGGAACCGCTGTAAAGCCATCATCCTCCAGCGCTGCGTATACAGTTGACGGAAACGTCAGCGATGACGCCAGCGCAAATGCTGTCACATATGCAAAATGTTTTCTCATAAAACCTCCTCTGATCCCGTTGACGCGCTGCTGCACATAATTTCCAGATTTCCGTTACGGCAGCGAAGGTCGTCAATCATTTTCTTTTCCTGGCCTGCATCCTTCAAAATAATCTCATACTCCAACTTAAACAGACTTCCCAGGTTACTTGTTTTTACCTGGCACAACCGCCATTTCTTTGTATATACCGCAAATAAATCATCAAATACCTCCGTATAATCCAGAGATTCCGGAATGGTAATCCGCAATAATTTCCGTTCCTCCTTCATCTCTCCGAAGGAGCTCTTCTGCAGAACTATGCATACCATGCCGAGCAATACAACCAGCACAACGCTGATTCCGATATAGCCCATTCCTGCCGCCAGACCCGCCGCCATTGCAAAAAAGATACTTCCTATCTCCCTGGCGCTTCCTGGAATGGAACGGAATCTTACCAAAGAAAACGCTCCCATCGCCGCAATGCCGGTTCCGAGATTTCCATTCACCAGCGTAATCATCACCTGCACCAGCGCAGGCAGCATAGCCAGCGTAACAACAAAATTTTTCCGGTAATTTCCCTGATACATATAAATGCAGGCAACTGCCATGCCAAGTACCAGAGCCGTCAGAAAGCATATCAGAAAGCTCTTTGCAGAAAACGTCATTGTCCCGTTTTCAATCAATACAGATTCAAAAAGCTGTTCCATTTGCTGCCGCCTCCTTCATCTCTTTATACGCCCGTCCGTACTTCGAAAAAGAAACCGGATAAAGCTTCAGTTCATCCAGAATATCCGCCATCCACACCGGCAGGGCGTCCGGCGTCTTAACTTCCATCAGGTAAAAACCTTTCTGAATGATCAGATGACCTTCCCCCTCTTCCTGAAGGTCCAGCCTTGTATTGCGCCAGCAAAGGTTATCATCAAACGTAATGCGAAGCCCGCTGCTATCCCTGGCAGCCAGTGCGATTCGATCATATGCTATGTACATTTTCGGTTCCATATGCCTGTGATACTTTAAGAACCAGTCAATTTCCCGCAGAATCTGCGAATCGCCGGATGGCTTTTTCCCATCATAGAGGTATTCAACTGCCTCCTCAAATGCCATTTCTTCACGCCGCTTATAAACAATCCCGTCATACTTCTTTTTCAATTCGACAAATACATGCCCGCCATTTTTATCCATCCCATAGCTGCGAAGCCGCAGCTTCTCCTTATATACCGGTTTATCCAGCGACTCGCGAATCAACTGGAAATCCGGCGTGTCAAAATAAATATTATAAATTCTGCTCCTGCCGTACCGGTCCATTTCCATATGCTCCGTCAGCGCTTCCCGCATCTGTTTATACTGCGTTTCATCCAGAAGATACTTTATTTCATATCTTTTAAAAATTGTCTGTGCCTGCTCCATGCAATCCTTCCCTCCAAATATCATTTTTACGATATAGTTTTATAAAACAATTCTTGAAGAAAGATTGAAAAGACGCCGCATCCGGTCATTTCACAAAGAATTCACAGCTTCAGAAAAAATAAGGACCGAATGTTTTTAGTAGAATTAAACCTTTTTATTCATTTTAATCCAATTTATTCCTTTTTTATAACAATAAAAGCAGAGAACCTTTTGCTCTCCGCTTTCAATCCATCCTTTATAAAATCAGTCAATACCTCACAAAACCTAAAGATCTCTGCCAGGTTCACCAAAATCTGCATTAATGGCGATATTAGAAGTGTACTATCACAGCTTCGTGCACAGGAGGTATCCTGTGCACGATAGATGGAATCCATGTACCCTTATGCATCCCTTATTTATGATATATAGTAATCCATCAAAATCATCAGAATAAATCCAGCCAGCATGGAATAGGTTGCCAGGCGTTCGTAGCCGTGGCTGTGGGTTTCCGGAATCATTTCATCGCTGACCACATAGATCATGGTTCCGCCTGCGAATGCCAGCGCCGCCGGGAGAATAAAACTGGCGACCGTTACTGCCGCATAGCCGAGCATGGTTCCGATAATTTCTATCACGCCGGTAAAGCAGGCAATGAAAAATACTCTCTTTGCCGGAACGCCTGCAAGAAGCAGCGGCGATACGATTACCATGCCCTCCGGTATATTCTGCAGCGCAATGCCCAGTGCCACCGTAATTGCATTGCCGATGTCCTCACTGCCGAATCCTACTCCGGCAGCAATTCCTTCCGGCAGATTGTGTATGGCAATCGCCATCACAAAAAGCATTACCTTGTTCAGATGAGACTGCCTGTCGGCGTGAGCCTCCTGGTCCAGCCCGGTAATCCGGTGCAGATGCGGCGTCAGCTTATCCGCAAAATTCAGACACACTGCACCGACAAGGATACCCGCACAGGTGACCCAGACATTTCCATATTCCAGCGACGGAATAATCAGCCCGAAAATTGCCGCCGCGAGCATCACTCCTGCTGCAAAGCCCAGCACTCCATCGTTCAGCTCATGCGGAATCTTCCGGAATAAAAATCCCAGAAAAACGCCGATTATCGTAGCGCCTCCTACCCCGATTGCGGATATCATCGCCAACTGCATATGCACATACTCCTGTTCTGAAAATTTTATGGGCGGCTGAAATCACTTTCCCGCACAACCACTTTATATTATCAGCTATTATTTCCGCCGCTTGCCAATGCAAAAAACTATATGCGCAGGTTACTATTTATCATCCTTCAGCATTTCCATCAGTTTTGCCGGTCCCGGCAGATTTCCCTTATAAAGAGACATCATTTTATACAGCTTTCCGGCAAGCAGTGTCACAAGAACCACTGTAAGCAGAACAATTCCAAGAGAACCGATTGCCTGAGGCGTACTCATGCCGCCGAGCAGAATTTTGGTTGGCGCCACAAGAATCGCCGTAAACGGCATCCATACCTGCCAGGTAACCGCATCCCAGGATACATCTGCATTTGTGCCGCCCGAATACATCGTTGCAAAAAAGCTTATGATAAGAATCAGCACAAACAATATATTTGTACTGGAGAGGTCCTCCGGTTTTTCCGCAATCGCGCCGCCGATTGCCGCCAGGGAGCAGTACAGAAGAAGCCCCGCCGCCAGCATCAGAAGTGCCAGTATGACCCCGGATGGGGTAAACATGCCGGAAATACTGCCAAACGCATCAAAAAGCTGCAAAATTGCCATGTCCGACTGTGGATTTATTGCTTTTACAAGCTGCGCACCTGCTGCAAAACCTCCTGCCAGACCTGCCAGCCAGCAAAACAACTGCAGAATCCCGCTCGCCGCTGTCGCAAATACTTTTCCAAGGAGCATTGCGCCCGGCTTCACAGATACCAGAAACAAATCCATCAGCTTTGACGTCTTTTCCATAATAGCACTGTTTGCCGTTCCCTGTCCATACGCAAGAATCATAAAATACAGTATCATGATATTTAAATAGGGAAGAATCATGGAAAAAATCTCCCGCGCCGCCGCATATTCATCCGTTTCGCCCTCCTGTATCTCCGTATCGCGCACAGCAATCTCAATCGGCATGGTGAGCTCGGCAATCTGTGTATATGCCAGCTTCGATTTCTGTATCAGCACATAGCGGAAATACCGTTCAATATATTCTGCATAGGCATCCGCATCCTTCTGCGTCAGCTCCGTGTCCTCCGGAAGAAGCACGGAAAGCTGATAGCTGTCTCCCTGCTTCTCTACCGCCAGAATAACCGCATAGCCGTCAGAGGCTGCCTGCGCAGCCGCCGTATCAACACTGTCCGCCATTTCGTAAGTGACATTTTGAAACTGCTCCGCATCGGCGCTGTTTAAAAAACTGTAATCCGCCAGGTCCTGCTCTTCATCAATCACATAAACCTTTGTGATTTTGCTCTCATAATGCTCTTCTTTTCCAAAATATTCGATTGCCGGCATAATCAGCGCCGGAAGAAGGAAGCACAGTACCGTCACAAGAATCGTTGCATTGCGGTACCCCTTCCCCTTTACATGCTGCATAAAGGTAAATGAAAAAATCGTTCCGATACTTTTCATATCATTGCGCCTCCTTCGTACGTTTTCCGCCAAGCATTGCAATCCATCCGCCCAGCTTCAGACGGCTTCCGCGGTACATCATCAAATCCCGGTATACCTTTGCGCATACATATGCCAGAAGCGCAATCACAGCAAGCTGTATCAGCCACGACAGCACAACCATCCCGATTCCGGCGCTTCCCATAATATAGTATGTGGGCGCGCAGAAGATGGATACCACCGGCAGGAGAATAACTGCCGTATTTACCACTGGCGTATCCACGGCAACTGCTATCACTGCCGCCAGATATCCAATCATTACAAGCATAACCACCGCCATATTTGCCGGCTCTACATCCTCCATTGATGAGCATCCGGTTCCAATCAGCCCGCTGAGCAGAGAAACCAGCAGATACCCCAGCAGTACCGACGCCAGCAGAACCAGAACCGCCAGCGGCGAGAGCCGGAAGCTCTCCGAATTAATTTCCATCGCCGCAAACTGACCGGTAATTACGGATATATCGATAAAGCGTCCGGTAATTACACAGGAGATACCCATTGCGGCTATTAAAACGGCAATCAGACCAAACACATAGGTCATAACGGCAAGAATTTTACCCAGCAGCATGGCAAGCGGTCTCACACTCACCATCAGAAGCTCCGCCAGCTTTGACGCTTTCTCCTCAATTACCTTCTGGATGATATAAGCGGAAACGAAGGTGCAGAGCATAAGTACAATAATGGAATATACCATCTGTACACCGAACCTGGCATCAAAATTATCTTCCCCGCCCTGCAAAAATTCCGATACTGACGAGGTATGCACACTGTACCCTCCGGTAAGAACCGCAATCTGCTGCGGTGTTGCTTCCTGCTGCGCATAGCGCGCCTCATCCAGAAGTGTGGAAAAAGCCTCTGTACACTGTGAAAGCTCCTGCCCGGAAAAATCCCTTATCTCCGCCGTGACAGCCTCTATTTCAAAGCTTACTACATTTCTTTTCAGATGAAGATATACCTCCGTCGGACCAATGTCCTCTACTTTCATCTCCTCCGTCGTTTCCGTAAAAGAAGTATCTGCAAAAGTTTCATTTTTTATCGGTATCTCCGCCAGATTCAGCTCATATCCGGTATCATTTTTCACATAAACATTCGTGATATCAGAAGATGTCGTCTTTTCCCCGCCCATCAGAAGCGCCATCACAGGAATGCTGGCGGCGGCAAACAACAACATAATTATAAGCATAATCATATTTGCCGGTCCCTTCAGCATCTGACTGAGCGTAAAACCATACACCTTCCCTGTCCCGGTAAAATCCTTTCTGCTAATCTTCATGTGCATCACCCACTTTTTCCACAAATATTTCATGCAGCGACGGCTCCCGCAAATCAAAGGTAATAACGCTGACGGAATGGTCGATCAGCAATTTCAGAAAAGCATTTGCCTGCTCCTCACCGGAAACACGAAGCTGATATTCGCACTCCTTTTGCGCAACAAGCGTCAGCCCTGCCTTTTCAATCAATTCGCTCACATCGGTCTCCGTTTTCAGTGAGAGATTGATTCTGCCATAACTCTTTTTAATATCATTCAGATGCCCCTGGAGAACAGTCTTTGAACGGTTTAAAATGATAATATCCGTACAGAATTCCTCCACCGTTGCCATCTGATGGCTGGACATAATCATATATTTTCCCTTCGCTATCTCCTCGCGGATAATGCTCTTGAACAGGTCGGTGTTTACCGGATCCAGACCGGAGAGAGGCTCATCCAGAATCAGAAGGTCCGGATCCGGCAGCAGCGCTGTCATAAACTGTATCTTCTGCTGATTTCCCTTGGAAAGCTGGTCCGCCTTTTTGGGTGCCTGTTTTCTGGCGCGTTTTTTGCTTTCCGGTTTTTCCGCACTTCTTTTCCGGTCAGAGTCCGCTGCACCTTTGTTCTCATCATTACCAGAGAGTGCCTCTTTCCTGCTTGAAGCGCCTCCGTCCGGATAGAGATATTCCTCCACCTCCAGACGTTCTGCCCAGTACCGGATACGCTTCTTTGCCTCCGCTTTCGGGATGCCGCGCAGCGCCGCAAAATAGATAAGCTGGTCCATCAGCGTATATTTTGGATACAGCCCGCGTTCCTCCGCAAGATAGCCGACATTGCAGACGGACGTATCCAGCGGCTTTCCGTTCCAGAGCACCTCGCCGCTGTCCCGTGATAACATATTCAGCATCATACGGATGGACGTTGTCTTTCCGGCGCCATTTGTGCCGAGCAGCGCAAACACACCGGGACGTGCCATTTCAAAGTTCAGATTATCCACAACTGTTTTATCCCCGTATTTTTTTGACAGATTTCTTACAACCAGACTCATATTTTCTCCCTTCCCTTTTCGATATCTTTGAATTTTGCTATTTCTCCGGATTCCATCGTGCTTTCGGCTTCTGCAATACCTCCGGATCCCATCGTGCTTTCGGCTTCTGCAATGCCTCCGGATTTCATCATACCTTCGGCTTCTGCAATGCCTCCAGGTTCCACAACACCCAGTTTAAATAGTTATCCGGAAATGTCAATTCTTCCCTATGTAGAAATATATCCCGTAATAAACCCTAAAATAAAGCCAACTGCAACAAAAAGCACCCAATATAATAACCATGAATATAAAAACATATTTTTTTTACCAAAATCGACCTGCTGTCTGCTCCTGTACAGTATCTGATTATTTGCGTATGCGCAGGCAAATTCCAGTCCGTTCTGCTCCGCTTCCTTTACACTCTCCACCTGCCAGTCGTTATTCTGCTGGTTGATATCTTTTCCATCCCCTATTTTTCTGAGGTGCATGGCGCGCCTTCTCCTGTTTACCGACGTTTTGGAGTCCACGGTATAGTACCAGGTCTCCTGCGGTCCCTTCTCAAAGCTGTAGCACACCGCGCTGCTCCGCATAATATGCCAGCCATCTCTGCCCTGCCTCTGCAGATACCTTGTCAGTCCTCTGGTTGTAAGAAACAGCCGGTATTCCTTTTTTGTATCGCTCTTTTTCCCGTTTGCCCGCAGCCACTCCTGCGCACCCATGCGAAATTCTCTTTCACACATCTGCGCGATACTCTCACACCAGAAACCAAACATCATGATAAGCATACTCCACACGAATCCCAGAACAAGCGGAAATTCACTTCTTACCATAAGTGCCAGAAAAACCATAAAAACATCAAAAATCAATACGCTTTTATAATTTATCTGCGCCGCATGACGATATCTGTCCCGGTACTTCAGCGCATGAACATGCCGCTCCTCCTCCGTATCGTACATTTCGTTAATACCGTCCTCTTCATACGGCTTGCAGAAATAATAATTCATATCCTCATCGTGTGTAATTTCCCGCCAGCCCATCTCCTCCGCCAGCGATACAAACATTTCTTTATCCCGGATATCCTTCAGCAGAGGATATTTCGGAAGGTCAAACCGGTCCACATCATAAACCAGCCGCTGCGGACTTCCCTTTTCAAAGGTATAGACAACGCCGAAATTAATATTTTTTAAAAATAATCCCTGCTGCGCCATTTCCTCCAGCCAGAATTTTTCCCGCATCAGGCTCATGATAAACTTAACCTTGCGAACAGTCTGTCCCATATATTTCCTCCCCGTTTCTGAGCTGTCTGCGCAGGCGGTCCAGCTCCATTTTCAGAATTTCTTCCCCTGTCGATGTCAGGCGATACACTTTTTTACCATTTTCATTTGAAACAACCACAATTAATCCATCCTCTACCAGCCGTCCCAACATCGTATAAAGCGTACCGGTGCCCATATGGATACGGTCTTCCGTAAGCTCACGGACAAACTGCATAATAGCATACCCATGCCGCTCCTCCTTCAGGGCAAGCAGCGTATAATAGGTAGTTTCTGTCATTGGAATATATTTTTTAATAATCTGCTCCAACTCTCTGCCCCCGTCCGTTATCTTTTTGATATGTCGCCTCTTGATATGTCGAGCATCGACATATCGTCTAACGACATAATAACACTTTACTATATATCTGTCAATCAATTTCTCTGTTGACAAATGAATGCATTTTCATATAAAACCATTGTCAATCTTCTGATTTTACTCTATGATATTTTTATGAAAGTCCGTAGCGGCTGGTTTACGATGTGGACCGGTTTGATCTTCCGAAATATTCTCTCAGGAACATCACAGGCGCCAGACCGGTTCCGGAAAGGAATAGAATGGATATAAAAATTGCTGTCATTGAAGACGATAAAAAACTGAACGAAGGCATCTGCCTTTCTCTGAAGGAGCCGGGGCGCATCTTTTTTCCCTGCCGCACACTTGCGCAGGCACGGCAGTGCCTGCAGGAAAACAGTCTCAGCCTGATTCTTCTCGACGTCAATCTTCCGGACGGCAGCGGCATTGATTTTGTCCGGGAAATACGCGCAAAAAGCCGCACGCCCATCATATTGATTACCGTAAACAATATGGAACTTGACATCGTTACCGGGCTGGAGGCGGGCGCCAACGATTACATCACAAAACCGTTCAGCCTGATGGTTCTGCGGGCGCGTGCCGCCGTGCAGCTTCGGGACTGCACAAAAACAGACAGCGGCATTTCCATCGATGAATTTATCTTTGATTTTGATAAAATGCTGTTTTCCAAAAACGGACAGCACATTGAACTGAGCAAAACGGAGCAGCGCCTGCTGCGCATTCTCGTAGAAAACAGAGGCGCCGCCATCCGCCGGAGCTATTTAATCGATACTGTCTGGCAGGGCGACACCGAATATGTAGATGAGCATGCTCTGACAGTCGCCGTCAAGCGGCTGAGAGATAAGCTGGAGGACGACAGCGCGAATCCCGCATATATTAAAACCATATATGGTATCGGATATATGTGGGCAGTTTGAGCGCTGCCCTGTCTGCAGAAAGGAATCATATCACATGCTGATTATTTTATCTCTTATTACTGTGTGTATTATCACCGGCGTTTTCTGGTACATATTATTTTCCCGCCGCGAGCGGCGGCTTCTTGCCCGTCTGCAGAAAATGGTGGATGACGCATCCGCCGGCAGCCTGCAGCGCAGCGAAATCTCCGAGACAAAATTTTCTGCACTGGAGAACAGTCTGAAAAAATTTTTAAATGACAGTCAGCTCTCAGCCGGAAACCGCCTGCAGCAAAAGGAAGTTATCCAGAGCCTTATCTCCGATATTGCCCACCAGACCCTGACGCCAATTTCCAATATCATGCTGTATGCTGACCTTTTAAAGGAGCATACCGCCGGACCATCCGCAGAAATCGACACTATCTGTGAGCAGACAGAGAAGCTGGATTTCCTGATTCAGTCACTCGTTAAATTGTCGCGCATGGAAAACGGCATTATCAGCGTTCATCCAAAGGAAGAACATATCGGGCAGCTTTTCGATGCGCTGCGCCAGGAATTTGAGGCAAAAGCCGTAGAAAAAGAAATTGCTCTTGAAATTATCCCCTCCTCCTTTTCTGCCGTTTTTGATTTCCGGTGGACGCGCGAAGCAGTCGGAAACATTCTGGATAACGCTATTAAATATACCGCACCTGGAGGACATATCCGCATTTCTTCAGAAAAATATTCCTTTTTTACCCGTCTTGATATCGCAGACAACGGTATCGGCATTGCTGAGGAGGAGCTTAACCGTATTTTTTCACGGTTTTACCGCAGTATGGATGCGGAGGACGAGCCAGGCACCGGAATCGGGCTGTATCTTTCCAGAGAAATTCTCCGTATGCAGAAGGGCTATATAAAAGTAAGCTCCCAAAAAGGAGCCGGGTCCGTATTTTCTGTATTTCTGCCAAATGTCTCATAACTGTAACCTTGTAGAAACCTCCCGGAGATATTCCCATGCTAATATATACTCACAAATGAATATCTGACAGAAACCGGTATGACGCAGGTCTGCGCTCTGTTCCGGGTTTTGCCGGATATACAGAATGTCTCATACAATGAGAGGAGGTTCTTATGGATATTTTAAAAACAACACAGCTTACCAAAATTTATGGAAGCGGCGACACGGCTGTTCACGCTCTGGAAAATGTAAATTTAACTGTGGAAAAAGGGGAATTTGCGGCAGTTGTCGGCACCTCCGGCAGCGGAAAATCCACGCTTCTGCATATGATTGGCGGTCTGGACGTTCCCACCTCCGGCAAGGTTTTCGTTGACGGACAGGAACTCGGCGCCATGACCGACGAGCAGCTCACCATTTTCCGCCGCCGCAACATCGGCTTTGTATTTCAGATGTACAATCTTATTCCCATGCTGAATGTCTGGGAAAACATTATTCTTCCGGTAAAACTGGACGGAAAGACGCCGGACAGGGCCTATCTCCAAAAAATTGTGGAAATACTCGGTCTGGACCAGAAGCTCTCCTGCCTGCCGAACGCACTCTCCGGCGGACAGCAGCAGCGCGTCGCCATCGCCCGTGCGCTTGCGGCAAAGCCTGCCCTTCTGCTCGCGGATGAGCCGACCGGAAATCTTGATTCGAGAACAAGCCAGGATGTGCTGGGACTGCTCAAAATTACCGGTGAAGAATTTTTCCAGACCATAATCATGATTACACACAATGAGGAAATTGCGCAGCTCGCCGACCGCATTCTGCGCATTGAGGACGGGCACCTCACCTCCGCCGGTTCTCCGTGCATTGAGGACGGACATCTCACCTCCGGCAGCTCGCCGCGCCCGGAAAAAGACAGGCACACCGACCAGATGAATTTCTCCCTGGAAAATGATGCTTTCGCAACGCAACATCCACCTGCTTCCCGGCACAATGATGCTTTCGCAGCGCAACATCCACCTGCTTCCCGGCACCCGGATTTAACGCCTGTCTCCCCGGACAGCTCTGACAGGAGGTGACGCACATGGTAAAAGTAGAAAACCGCAAAACCTTATGGTTTCTCACAAAACAATTTCTGAAAATAAACCGGGCGCGGAATTTTATCGCCATCCTGGCAATTATTTTAACATCCACGCTTTTTACCACGCTCTTTACGGGTGCAGGCTCCCTGTTTCTCTCGCAGCTTGAAACAAACAAAAAGAAATATATCACAGATTGTCACGCCATCATCCAGCAGCTTTCTTCTGAAGAGGGACAGCGGGCGGAGGCTGTTCTGAAGGATGTTTCCTTCGTGGAAAAATACGGCAAAGATATATTTCTCGGAATTGCCTCCGGAGAAAATTTTCCTTATCTTCTGGAGCTCCATGCAGGCGACGAAAACAGCGCCCGCAATCGTTTTGCCCTGCCCACACAGGGGCGTATGCCGCAGACAAAGGATGAAATCGCCGTAAGCACCACTGTGCTTGACGCCCTGGGAATTCCTCACAAAACCGGTGAAAAAATAACGCTGCCGGTTTCCGTTTCCGATGGCGCGCTGGAAGAAGAAACCTTCACACTCTGCGGCTACTGGAAGGGCGACCTCGTATCGCAGTACCAGTTTGCGTGGGTCTCAGAGGACTATGCACAGGAAAAACTTGCTTCGGATAATATTTCAGGAAATGTCTTCTCCTACGCCGTGTGGTTTAAAAATACCCGGACCATTTCCGAAAACATCCTCACCTTAAATGAGCTGTCCGGATTATCCGAAAGCGGGCGCAGCGGCAACGGCTTTTCCATAAGTCCCGCCTATGAAATCGCTTTCAGCGGGGAGGGTGGAATTTCCGTTTCCTCCATAGCGGCTTTCCTGGTTGTCATCCTTCTGGCGGGATATCTTATTATTTACAATATTTTCAATATCTCCGTAAAAAATGATATCCGCACCTATGGTCTGCTGAAAAATGTCGGTACCACCGGAAAACAGCTAAAGAAAATCGTGCGTATGCAGGCGCTGGTATTATCCGCCGCCGGCATTCCCATCGGGCTGGCGGCAGGTTATATCGCCGGCGTACTGCTAATCCCCGTTCTGACCGCCTCGCTAAACGAAAAAACAGAAACGGTATCCGCCGCCCATCCTCTGATTTTCCTTTTTTCGGCTGCGTTTTCGCTGCTTACGGTCTATCTGTCTGTTCTGCAGGCGTGCCGCATCGCAGCGCGGGTATCGCCTGTGGAGGCGCTGCGTCTGGCGGAAAATCCGCAGACCCGCAGGAAAAATAAAAAGAATTTCTCCGTTTCCTGCATGGGAATGGCGCTGCAGAATATGAGCGGCAACTGGAAAAAGGGCGTTATTGTCATGATGTCCATTGCCATATCGCTTACGACTCTGAATGTCGCAGGTATTCTTATCAGCCGCCACAATTTTAAAGATATCAGCGACCTCTATCTTGCTGCTGATTTTCAGCTCAGCAAGCTGACCAGCACCGCTGATTTCGCCGATTTTCATGCAATTTCGCCCGAAATCCGCCAGACGCTGGATGTCTGCCCCTATGCGCAGGAAACTGGTTACACCTATTTTTCCAGAGAAACGCTTTCCATGCCGGAACACCTGCGCAAAACCTATGAACGCATTACGGATAAATATCTAAAGCAGTGGGGCTATGACTGGGATGAGACCTGGCAGGAAATCAGCGCCTCCAACCAGATTCCCGTACTTTATATGGGAATTTCCAGAGCAGTCTTTGACCAGCTTGACTGGAGAGGCGAGCCCGCCTCCTGGGAAGATTTTCAGAGCGGACAATATGTGATTGTGAATTATCCCTACAATTACTATGTTGATAAAACAGATTATTACTATAAAAAGGGAGACTCCCTGACGATGACTTACCAAAGCGGTGAGGAAAAGACGTATGAGGTGCTGGAGGAAGCAATGCTGCCGTATCTGCTGGACTTTCCTTACACGGAGCTGATTTCTGTAAAGGTCTATGTCCCTGATACCGAATACATCGCCTGCACCGGAGACAATTCTGCCATGCGCGCTATCATAAACGCCATACCGGGACAGGAAAAAAAGGTGCAGCAATATATAGAAGAGCTTATTCTGACGAAGGATGATACCTTCCAGTTTACGTCTGTTCTTGATTTAAAGAAGGACTTTAACCGGTATCTCAGCAAATATTACATCATCGGCGGTCTGCTCGCCTTCGTGCTCGCATTGATCGGCATCATGAATTTTTACAACACCACCGCCACCTCTCTCATCAGCCGGAAAAAAGAGCTGGCTCTTTTAGAGGCGGTCGGCATGACCAAAAAACAGCTTCTGGGAATGCTGGTTTTCGAAGGTCTTTTTTACCTTTGCGGCGCTGTCATCATGGCGGGTATCCTCACTTTCCTGTACAGCAGAAGATTTACAGACAGAGCCATCCCCCTGTATGCCTTTCTCCCCTTCGCGCTGATGATTCCGGTGCTGCTCTTCATCGCCTGGGCAATTCCAAAAGCCCAGTTCCGGAAAATGAACCGGGAAAGTGTAGTGGAACGCATCCGGCAGCAATAACTCCATCATCGCCCGGCAGACGCAGGTAATCTCCATGATATGTGGCACAGATAAGCTCTGCCCGGCATAACACCCCGCCCTTCCGGGCGGGGATTATCTGCCAAACTCCCGTTTTATCACCTCTTCCGCTGCAAGCAGATACGTCACCTGATAGTATTCCTTTTTTCCGTCTTTGATTGCCACAAAATCAATTTTTATTTTGTTCTGACAAAACATTTCTTATTTTTTTCATTTTATTTTGTTGAAACAAAATAAAATTACATTTTTCTATTTTGTTTTGTTATAACAAAACAAGTTTCTCAGAGTTTCTTACATCCCGCTTCCATTTTTTTAAGCTCCGGCAAAACAATACATAACATCGTAATAAAGCATGCCAGCCCTCCAATGATGTTGGACACAGGCTCAGCCATAAATACCCCTTCTGCCCCGAATCCACACACATAAGGAAACAGATACGTCAGCGGAATGACCATAACTACCTTTCTGAAAAGGCTGAAAAACACTGCCTGTTTCTTTTTGTTCAGCGCCTTAAACACGGTCTGTCCGCTGTACTGCAGCGCCTGAAAGATATACGCAAAAAAATACAGATGCAGCGCCGGAATAGCATCCGAAAGTAATGTCTTATCTGAACTGAATATGGAGATAAACATTTCCGGTCTCCATAATATCATAATCCATACAATAAAAGTATAGGGAACCGTGACTGCCATCATAATAGCAATGGCTTTGCGCACATTTGTGGCCCGCCTGGCTCCATAATTATAGCTTATAATAGGTGAGGTTCCTTCCACTACCGCCATGACCGGGGTATCCAGAATCTGGCGCACAGAAGAGACGATTGTCATAATAGACACATAGATTTCCCCGCCGAAAGTCATCAGCACACTGTTGCAGGCAATCTGCACCAGCGAATTGGTGCACTGCATGATAAAGGGAGCTGTCCCAAGACCCACAATATCTCCAGCGAAAGGAAAATAATCCCGAATCCGGGATACTTTCCGAAAATAAATCCTTTGTTCAAGCTTTTTGCCAAAAAGACAGCGGGCCACCACAATTACAGAACAGCCCTGGGATATCACTGTAGCCACTGCCGCTCCGCTGACTCCCATTTCCAGCACAAAAATAAAAAACGGATCCAGTATCAGGTTGAGCACCGCCCCAACGACCACCGACAGCATACCGATTCCCGGAAATCCCTGGGCATTGATAAAAGGATTCATGCCCGTCGTAACCATAGAGAACAGGGTTCCCGTCAGATAAATGCGAAGATAAACTACCGAATAGCCAATAGCATTATCCGAAGCCCCGAACAGACGAAGAAGCGGCTCCGCAAACAGCTCTCCTGCCGCCATGATAACCAGCGCCGTCACCACAAGCAGCCGGAAAGACGTATTCATGATCGTTTCCGCTTTCTCCTTATTTCCTCTTCCCAACTCCATAGAAAAAAGCGGGGAGCCTCCCATGCCAAACATATTCGTAAAGCCGGTAATTAAAATAATAACAGGAAAGCACAGACCTACCGCGCCGAGGGCGCTTGTCCCTTCTCCCGGAATCCTTCCGATATATATTCTGTCCACAATACTGTAAAGCAGACTTAAAACCTGCGCAATCAGCATAGGAAACGCTGTCCTGGCAATATTCTGTGCTATCTTTCCATTTTCAAAATCCACTTGCTTCATATGTGCAATCCTTCTTTACAGAACCTTATATACCGCCGTCTCAAAGGGCTGCAGCGTTACTTCTCCTTTGTGCCGCGTTCCATCATACAAAAGAAGCATCTCTTCTTTGAGATTTATTTTCTGTGCAGTCTGCATATAATTGAGCACAAACAGGTAACGACTGCCGTTTTTGGTTCTCTGCACGATTTCCACCTCTTTGGGAACTTCCAGCAGATCAGCAAACGGACGCAGCACTCCCGCATAGTCAAGCAGCATCTCCATATTTGTTCTGGAGAAGGTGCTTCCAAAATGCAGTGCTTTTCCTTTCCCGTTTTTCTTTTCAATCAGCGCCGCCGCCCCCTTATAATAGCTGTCCGTATAGGAGGCAAGCACGCGCGCACCCTTAAGCGGCCGCATGATATCATGAAACACCGGCATGTCCATTGTCCTGCCATCATCCCACATAGCGCAGACGGGCGGCTCCGCCGGACTGGCAAATGTAAAATCCGTCACATCCGACCCCGTCAGCTCCTGCAGAAGCCCCGGCTGCGGCAGCATCACACATTTTCCATTTTCCTGCTTATAACCGCTGCGGCAGCCGATTATCAGCGTGCCGCCCTGCTCTGTATATTCCCGCAGAAGAGCCGCGCGTTTCTCTGTCATAATAACCGGATGCGGATAAATCAGCAGCGGATATTTTGCCAGGTCCTCCAGCGCGGTATCCTCCTGCAGATAAATCACATTATACGGCGTGTGATATATCTGCGACGCCGCAAAAATCTCTTCCTCACTCGCCTGCTGTACTCTTTTATGCCATACATCCACATTCGTATCCCAGCAGTTATCATAATCGTTTAAGACGCCAAATGCCGCCGTATATTCTGCGCCGCACACCTCATCCAGCATTTCCAGCTTTTTGTAAAAATCCTTTACCTCCGCCAGTTTGCGGTTGTCGCGGTTATCATAGTCGAGAATGCCATGCCAGTAGATTTCCGTTCCCACCGTACAGGTGCGCCAGCGGAAAAAGGAAATATAGTCCGCGCCGTGCGCAACGCTCTGCATCGCCCAGAGGGTAAGCTGTCCCGGACGCGGCGCCGGTCCCTCCATCCTGGTCGTCCAGCCGTTTGCGCCGGACTGCTGCTCCATAATGCCAAAATGCGGGCAGACAGAGCGGGTCTCCGTCAGCTTTTTCGACCAGTGACGGTCATTTAAATCCTTCGAATTCTGCGGGTCGCAGCCCAGCCCGAAGGCAAAGCTCGGATAAGAATCATAGGTATACACATCCAGACACTCATCCATCATCCGGTGATTGTCCAGATTCCAGAAAATACCGTTTGTCGTAATAAAATCTTCATCCTTTTTGTATTTCCGGATAATGTCCGCCTGCATCCGGCAGAAACGGACTGTGCTTTCCGAAATAAAACGGAAATAATCCAGATGCATATGCGGATTATAGCCCTCATTCAGCAACGGCCGCGGCACGAAAATCTGCTCCCACGCCGTATAGGTCTGGTTCCAGAATACTGTTCCCCACGCCTCATTCAGCGCATCCAGTGTGTGATATTTCTCCTTCAGAAATTTCCGGAAAGCAAGCGAATCCGCCTCAGAATAAAATTCGCTGGTTTCGCAGTTCAGCTCATTATCAATCTGCCAGCCGGTAATCGCCGGATGCTTTCCATAGTGCGCAGCAATTTTTTCCACGATCCGCGCTGACAGCTCCAGATATTTTTCAGAATTATAATTATAATGACGTCTGCCGCCGTGCCGGTACAGCACGCCATCCTCTCTGGCGTTTAATACCTCCGGATATTTCTCTGTCAGCCATGCCGGAGGCGTCGCTGTCGGCGTTCCGAAAATAACCTTCATCTCTTCTCTCTGGCACAAATCCAGAAATTCATCAAAAAACGTATAATCAAAAACGCCCTCCTCGCGCTCCACCTTGCTCCACGCAAATTCCGCCACACGTATCACTGAAATACCTGCCGCCTTCATGCGCCGCAAATCCTCCTGCCACAGATCCTTATCCCAGTGCTCCGGGTAATAGCAGGTGCCCATTGTCATATGCTTCCACTGAAATCCCTGTTTTTTCCTCATCCTGTTCCTCCTGTTTTTCTTTTTGCAGAAAAATTCTCCTGTTTTCTTTCCGTAAAGCTTCTGTCGTCTTTATTTTAATGTACAGATCCGTTCCGTGATTTTTCTTACGCCGCAGATATCAAATATTTTTTTCCTTATAAAATCAATCATACTGCACGAAATATAGATGCAGATTGAAATTCCCAGAACCGCCAGCAAAGCAGCCCACCAGGCATCGAAAGCATGTTTCTTGGAAATTCCTTTTATCAGATTTTCCCAGACCATCGGATGCGTATGTATAATATAAACGGAAAACGCAAGCGGCGAAGCTGTCATGATCACCTTTCTCAGCGCTCCGCTTCTGATTTTTACATTTTCAAATATCAGAAACAGGCAGACAGCAGCCAGAAAAATAGTTGGTGTGGTGTACCCGGTAAACATCCTGCCGAATTTCGGTTCCCCATAGATTTTGCGGGTATGGTTTTCCACAACAATCTTAAAAGCCCAGGAAAACGCTGTCAGGGCAAGATACGCTGTCAGATACTGATATTTTTTCCATCTTCTGAAGCTGCAGGTGCGGATACAGGCTCCAAATAAATACAAAACTACCAGCCATACAAAGCTGTAGCCGCCCACCAGAGAAAGAAAATCTGATTGATTCACCTTCGGCAGCGCCGTGCTCACGCAAAACAGCAGAAACATTCCCAGCGCCATGCGCTTCCGCTCTTTTTCATTCAGCGCATTGACCAGCTTATTCAGATAAGGCATCACGATAAACAGCCCGGCATACGCGCTGAAATACCAGTAGGTTCCCCAGGAAACCGGAAATATCGCTTTCCAGAGGCTGTCCTCCATTAAAAGCTGCGGCGCGGTAATCCAGTAAATAAGCGTAATTCCGGCGGAATAAAAAAATACGTTCAGCCAGAGCTCCAGAAGTCTTGCCGGACGGTGCTTACTGGTAATGCCCACATAGCCGGATAAAATACCGTAGCAGTCTACCGCACAATATGCGCAGGTTTCCAGAAACCAGCAGGCATAATAGGTGCCCTCATTTCCCTGCACACGCGCCATTGCTCCTCCGGGCGAAAGAACATGCAGATTTACAATTAAAAACATGCAGACCATACGCAGCAGATCCAGACCGTAATTTCTTTCCTGTCTTATCATATCACATTTCTTCTTTCTTATATCATAAAAAAACACCGATTCAAAGGAATCAGTGCTTTGAACATGAAGCATCGGGGATTCGAACCCCGGACAACTTGATTAAAAGTCAAGTGCTCTACCGACTGAGCTAATGCTCCAGAATATATAATTTTTTGTGATAACGCCAGCGCATAAGACCATGTGTCCGGCTCTTATTTCAATTTAAAATGCCCAGAACCGGAATCGAACCAGTGACACGAGGATTTTCAGTCCTCTGCTCTACCAACTGAGCTATCTGGGCAAGGTAACATATCTATATAATCTTTTCCGCGGGCTCCATATTCAGAAACTCTGCCATATCCGCAGGCTCCAACCTCAAAAGCTCCGCTTTTTCGCTTTCGGATATTCTTCGAATATCCTCTCCGTCTTTTTCATCCAGCCCTCTGCGTGCAAGCACGCGATGTCTGTCTGCAAAATCCAGACGCCTGCTCTCTTCATTACATAAAAAAATTGCGGGGATAGGATTTGAACCTATGACCTTCGGGTTATGAGCCCGACGAGCTTCCAGACTGCTCCACCCCGCGATAATATATAAGGTTTTTAAAGCCGATGATCGGACTCGAACCGATAACCTGCTGATTACAAATCAGCTGCTCTGCCAATTGAGCCACATCGGCATACCAGCAAGGTATGTTCGCTCAACGAAAATCAGCTTCGCTTCATTAAGGTTCGCGAACCGCTTTTCAGCGAATGGATGGAGGTGGATTCGAACCACCGAAGCAATTTGCAGCAGATTTACAGTCTGTCCCCTTTGGCCACTCGGGAATCCATCCATATTCCTTTTTATAAGGAAGTGGGACCTATAGGGCTCGAACCTATGACCCTCTGCTTGTAAGGCAGATGCTCTCCCAGCTGAGCTAAGATCCCATATCTCTTGGTGCATATAAACATATGCCAACGACCCAGATCGGACTCGAACCGACGACCTTCGCCGTGACAGGGCGACGCTCTAACCAACTGAGCCACTGGGCCATTTATGTACCTTCAAAACCGCACAGGAACCACAATCTCTCCATCCTTCTCTCTTACCCGGACCTTCCGCCTTTCGGCTTTCCTGGTCAAGCTTTCGACCTATTAGTGACAGCCAGCTCCGTGCATTGCTGCACTTCCACCCCTGCCCTATCAACCTCGTCGTCTTCAAGGGGTCTTATGTTTTCACTGGGATATCTCATCTTGAGGGGGGCTTCACGCTTAGATGCCTTCAGCGTTTATCCCTTCCCGACTTGGCTGCCCGGCCGTGCCACTGGCGTGACAACCGGTGCACCAGAGGTCAGTCCATCCCGGTCCTCTCGTACTGAGGACAGCTCCTCTCAGATATCCTGCGCCCACGCCGGATAGGGACCGAACTGTCTCACGACGTTCTGAACCCAGCTCGCGTACCGCTTTAATGGGCGAACAGCCCAACCCTTGGGACCTACTACAGCCCCAGGATGCGATGAGCCGACATCGAGGTGCCAAACCACTCCGTCGATGTGAACTCTTGGGAGTGATAAGCCTGTTATCCCCAGGGTAGCTTTTATCCGTTGAGCGATGGCAATCCCACTTTATGCCACCGGATCACTAAGCCCTACTTTCGTACCTGCCCCACCCGTCGGTGTCGCAGTCAAGCTCCCTTCTGCCTTTGCACTCTGCGGATGGTTTCCAACCATCCTGAGGGAACCTTCGGGCGCCTCCGATACCCTTTCGGAGGCGACCGCCCCAGTCAAACTCCCCGCCTGGCATTGTCCCACCGCCGGCTCACGGCGGCTGGTTAGAAGCCCAGTACTGCAGGGGTGGTATCCCAACAGCGGCTCCGCTGCGGCTGGCGCCGCGGCTTCACAGCCTCCCACCTATCCTGTACGTGCAGTACCGGACCCCAGTACCAGACTGGAGTAAAGCTCCATGGGGTCTTTCCGTCCTGGCGCGGGTAACCAGCATCTTCACTGGTACTTCAATTTCACCGGATGCATTGTCGAGACAGCGCCCAAATCATTACGCCTTTCGTGCGGGTCG